>NZ_JBHWYY010000004.1:0-52089 GCF_042728595.1 Isoptericola sp. NPDC060185
CGGGCTGGCCGCCCGTGCGCCCCGGCCGTCGGCGGGTCAGGAGGCGGCGCGGATGTCGTCCTCGAGGCCCGTGAGGATCTTCTGCAGCTCCTCGGGGGTGTTCTTCTTGATGACGGCGGTGCCGCCCGACTGCTTCTTCTCGGCCGCGACGACGGCGTCGGAGTGCGAGATCTCCGCGAGCTTCAGCAGGTCGGGGTCGTCCTTGTCCTCGGCGCGGGCCACCCACACGTTGATGTAGGGCTCCGCGGCGGCGGAGTCCGGGTCGTCCTGGAAGAGGGCGTCGTCCGCGGAGAGGCCGGAGTCCTCGAGGAAGTCGTTGTTGACGATCGACGCGTCCACGGACTGCAGCTGGATCGGGGTCTGCTCGGCAGCGACCGGCGTCACCTTCACCTTGGAGCTGGGCAGCACGTCGGCCTCGGTGGAGACGGCGCTGCCGCCGTCCTTCAGCTCGATGAGACCGGCCTCCTGGAGCACGAGGAGCGCGCGGGCCAGGTTGGTCGGGTCGTTCGGCACGGCGACCTGGCCGCCGGCGGGGATCTGGTCGAGCGAGTCGTGCTTCGACGAGTACAGGCCCAGCGGGTAGACGGCGGTCGCGCCGATCGGCGTCAGGTCGTCGTCGGCGTCGACGTTGTAGCCGGCGAGGAACTGCAGGTGCTGGAACTGGTTCGCGTCGAGCTGGCCCTGCGAGAGCGACGGGTTGGCCTGCGTGTAGTCCTGGAGGTCGACGAGCTCGACGTCGAGGCCCTCGGCCTTCGCCTCCTGGGTGAACGCGGCCCACTTGTCGTCGGCGGCGCCGACGACGCCGACGCGGAGCTTGCCGTCGCCCGAGGCGGTGTCGGTGCCGCCGCCGCAGGCGGACAGCGCGAACGTGGTGACCGCGGCGATCGCGGTGACGGTGAGGAGACGGTTGCGGGTGCTGCGGGACATGGTGAGTCCTTCCGGGCAGGCGCCAGGTCGGCGCCGAGGAGGCGGGGTGGGTGCTGCGGCCACGGCCATCAGCTCGAGGCGGCGAGGTGCGGGGGTCCCGGCACGGCCGGGGCGGGGCGACGACGGCGGGCGTCGTCAGGCGCGATTCCGAGGGGTCGTCAGTCGAGCACGCACATTCGGCCCGCGACGGTCGCGCGGCAGCACATCTCGCCGCGACGGCAGGAGCGCGCGGTCGAGGATGCTGCGGGAGCGATGCGGGGCATGCCGTCAAGGTGACCATCCGCGGCGGCCCACCACCAAGCCCGCCAGGCAGAAATCTCACGGACCGGACGAATTTGTGTCCGCATCGTGGATTGTGTGACCCGCGGCACTCTCGCGTCCTCGCGAGGGGCGGATCGGGCCGTCACCACGGGCAGCGGGCGACCGGAAAAGTAAGGACCCCCCGCACACCCACCAGAGCTCACTTACCCTTGCTGCCTTCCGGCCCTGGGGGAGTTCGGCGAGATGGTGCCGCACGAGGGGTCTGCCCGACAGCCTAACCGAGACCCCGCCCCGTCCTGAAACCGGCACCGTCCCGAAACCGGCCGAGGACGGCACCGGGCGCGCCGCCGCACGGAGACCACCGTCACGCCCCCGCGATTCGGACGGACCCCCGGGTGTCCGCTATCCTGCTGAGGCTGCTGGCGCTCGATGCCGGCTGCGCTCCAGGAGGATTCGCCTAGCGGCCTATGGCGCACGCTTGGAAAGCGTGTTGGGTTCACGCCCTCGGGGGTTCGAATCCCCCATCCTCCGCGGCAGAAGGGCCCGCACCGATCGGTGCGGGCCCTTCGTCGTCCTGCGGTCGGTCGAGCGGTCAGCAGGCCAGCCGGTCGAGCGCGAGGTCGACCTGCGTCGGCCGCGACCCGACCCGCACCGTCCGGGACTCCGGCACGAACCCGTCCAGGTGCGCGGTGACCGTGAGCGGGTTCTCGCCCCGGTCCACCCACCGCGCGTACGACCCGTCGGCGGGGACGGTGAACGACCACGTGCTCGCCGAGCCCGCGACGCTCACGGCGGCCCCCGCAGCCGGGGCGGCCGCACCGGTGCACGAGACCCCCGACACGGTGCCCAGCACCTTGCCCCAGGACCGCGGCGGCGTGACCGTCAGGGTGACGTCGATCGGCGCGACGTCGGTCGGCGTGTCCTCGACGAGCCGGAGCTGGGCCGTGTACTCGCCGGGCTGCCCGAGCACCGTCGAGTCCAGCCGCACCTCGACCCGCGTCGACTCGCCCGGGTCGAGCGTGACCTCGCCCGACCCGGCGGACAGCCACGCGGCGTCGGACGAGTGCCCGGTGCAGTCGTCGTAGCCGGGCAGCATCTCCGCGCCGACGGTCGGCCGGAAGTTCCCGTCGCTCGAGCCACCCACCCGGACGAAGCCGCACGCCGCGGCGCCGCGGTAGACGACGTCGCCGGAGGCCGGCAGCCCCGTCCACGCGTCGGCGTCGGGGTCGTACGCCCAGCCCTCGTTGGTCAGGGCGTTGTCGGCCACCCCGCCGGACACCAGCAGGCGCCCGTCGGCCGCGGCGTAGCCCGCCGCCCAGACCGCCCGGGGCATGTCCGTGAGCTGCGTCCAGGTGTCCGTCGACGGGTCGTAGGCGTACGCGCTGCGCGACGCCGTCCCGCCGGCGACGCCGCCCGCGCACACGATCCGGTCCTCGAGCGCGCCGCACGACGTCCAGGCGGTCGCGACCGGGTACCGCGCGACGGTGCGGTAGGCGTCGGCCGCGACGTCGTACGCCGTCACGACCGCCGACCCGCAGGTGGCGGTGCAGCCGCCCACGGAGTACACGACGCCGTCGAGCGCCGCGACGCCCGCCGCGGCCATCGGCTGCGGGTTCTTCGCCCCCGTGGTCCAGCTGTCGGTGCGCGGGTCGTAGATCGCCGTGACGTCGACCATGCTCCCCGGGGCGCCCCAGCCTCCGATGACGTAGAGGCGGTCGTCGACGAACGCGCCGCCCGGCTTCATCCGCGCCTGCGGCATCGGCTCCTTCTCGTCCCAGCGCAGCGTGCGCGGGTCGTAGGCGTACACGTCGGCCGTCCCGTCCACGCCGTCGAACGTGCCGCCCACGGAGTAGGTCACGCCCCGGTACGTCGCCGCGACGTTGTCCATCACCGCGGTGGGGTGGTCCGCGAGGTCCACCCACGGGGCGGCCTGCGCCCCCGCGACCGTCGGTTCGTCGGACCCGGGACCGGCGCCGTCCGGCGCCGCGCCGCCGCGCAGCGGCGACACATCCGCCTCGACCCGGCGCGGCTCCGTGGTCCCCGCGGACGCGACGTCCCACGGCGTCACCGTGCCGCCGTCGGCGAGGGCGACCTCGAAGCCCTGCTCGCGGTCGGCGAGCTCGAACGTCGCCGGCGCGTTGCCGACGTTGCGGACCTCGACCTCCCGCGTGACGGCCCCGCCGAGCTCGACGGCACCGCTCACGGAGGTCGTGCCGACCTCGAGCCGCCCCGCACCGAGGGCGAAGTCCGCCGTGGTGGCGGCGTGCGCCCGCACGTCGGCGCCGGTGGTCCCCGGCGCGTACGCGCCGCCCAGGCGTGCGGTGAAGTCGTGCGCTCCCGTCAGCGACGAGAACAGCCAGTAGAAGCCGTCGCCCAGGGCCCGGTCGGAGCCGGCGGCGACGCTCGTCGTGGTGTCGTCCGGGGCGTCCACGCTCTGCACGCGGGCGCCGACGACGCCGTCGCCCGTGAGCGCGTCCGTCACGTGCCCCACGACGATGCCGCCCTCCGCCGGGGCGCAGTCCGCCGCGTAGCCCGCCGCGGCGGCGCAGTCCGCGACCGTCAGCGCCTTGTCGTGGACGACGTCGCCCGCCACGGTCACCGCGTCGGTGGCCGGGGCGTAGCCCGGGTAGGTCGACTCGACGACGACGTCGTACGAGCTCCCCACCGGCAGCACCACCGAGTACTCGCCGGTGGCGGGATCCGTGTACGCCGTGACCGGCGTGCCGGGCACCCGGACCCGCGCATACAGCGGCCAGCCCTGGCCGGAGCCGTCCGTCACCGTGCCGGAGACGGTAGCCGACGGCAGGCGGTCCAGCGCCACGTCGTGGTCGAGCGTCCCGTCCTGCGTGACCTCCACGTCGACGGACGTCGGCTCGGCGTACCCGAACCGCGTGACGTCCAGCCGGTAGGTCCCGACGGGGAGGCGGAACTCGAAGGCGCCGTCGGAGCCCGTCGTCATCGACCGCTCGGTGGCGCCGGCGACGCTCACCTGCGCCGCCGCCAGCGGCTCCCCGGTCGCGGCGTCCGTGACCGTGCCGGCGACCTTCCCCGCCGGGCCGGCGGGCACCGCCTCGACCAGCGCGAGCGCATCGAGCCGGCCCTCGCCGTAGACGTTGTTGTTCTCCGCGGTGCCGCCGCACGACAGGTCGGTCGTGTCGATCGCGGTGCGCGCCAGCAGCTCGCGCGTGCCCTCGACGTCGCCCCGGGCCGCGGGCCGCGCCGACCAGAGCAGCGCGACGGCGCCCGCCACGTGCGGCGACGCCATCGACGTCCCGTTCATCGACGCGTACTGGCCGCCGGGCTGCGCCGAGCGGACGTTCACGCCCGGCGCGGCGATGTCCGGCTTGACCTCGCCGTCCTGCCCCGCGCCGCGGCTGGAGAAGTCGGCGATCCGGTTCGTGGAGTCGTACGCCCCCACGGAGTAGTTGATGGTGCGGCTGCCGGGCCGGCCCGACGTCGCGCACTGCGGACCGATGTTGCCGTTGGACCACGACACGAAGATGCCCGAGGCCGTCCAGGCGGCGCTGATGTCCTCCAGGAACGGCTGCGTGGACGGCAGGTTGGAGCCCCACGAGTTGTTGATCACCTGGGGCCGCATCGACGCCTTCGGGTTGGCGCCGTGCAGGTCGGTGGGCTCGAGCAGCCACTGGGCGGACGCGATGATCGTGGCGTCGCTCTCGCAGCACCCGTTCGTCGCGATCCACCGCGCGTCGGGCGCGACGCCGATGTGGTTGGTGCCGCCGTCGTCGCCGACCATCGTGCCCATCGTGTGCGTGCCGTGGCCGTGGTCGTCGCACGGCGCGTCCGTGGGGCACACGCCGCGCGCGTCGAACCAGTTGTAGTCGTGCGTGAACGTGCCGTCGCCGTTGTTGCCGCGGTACTGCCGCACCAGGGCGGGGTGGTCGTACTGGACGCCGGTGTCGAGGTTCGCGACCACGATGCCCTCGCCCCGGGCGCCCTCCTCCTGCCACGCCTGGTCGGCCTTGATGTTGGCGATGCCCCACTCGACCGCGTCGACCGTGGCCTCCGCCTCACCGGCCGTCACGGTCGGTTCGGTGACCGCGAACTCGGGCCACAGCGCCGCGACCTCGTGATCGGTCGCCAGGCTCGTCGCCAGCGCCTCGTCCGCGCCGGTGACCTTGATCGCGTTGGTCGCCCAGAAGCTCTGGAACTCGACGCCCGCGGCGCGCAGCCGCGCCTTCGCGCCGCGCTGGCTCCTCTCTGCGGTCGCGCGCAGGGCGTCGGCCACGGCCGCGCCGCGCTCGTCCCAGTCGTCGATCGCGGCGGCCCGGGTGAGGTCGGCGCGGGCGTCGAACTCGATCCACAGGTCCACGGGCTTCCCCTGCTCGAGCTGGCGCTCGAGGCCGGGCGGGACCTTGGCCGCGGCGGCCGCCGCCTCGGACGCGTCGGCCGTGCCGGGCACGCTGCCCGCCGCGGCCGTCGCCGCCGAGCCCGGCGCCGCGAGCGCCAGGACCGTCCCGAGGGCCGCGGCCCAGACCGCGGCGGCACGGCCGCCCCGTCGTGCTCGTGACGCGCCCGCGTGCGCGGGCGTGCTGCGTCGTGTCGACATGTCTTCTCCGCCCTCAGCAGCCGGTCTCGGTCAGCGTGATGTCGTGCACCGTGGCGCGGCCCCCGAGGCGCACCTCGCCGGAGCCGGGCGCAAACCCGTCCCGTCCGGCGGTCCACGTCACGGGGTTGTCCGCGCGGTCGAGCCAGCGCAGGTAGCGGCCGTCCTCCCCGGTGACCTGGGCCCACCGGCCGGACCGGGTGCTCAGGGCGAGGGTGACGCGGTCGAGGGACACGACGTCGCCCTCGCACGTGCGCCCGGACACGGTGCCGCTGAGCGGCACCCATGAGCGGGGCGCGGTCGTCTCCATCGCGACGGTGGGGCGGGCGACGTCGTAGGGCGTGTCCTCCAGGAGGCGCACCTCCGCGAGGTGGCGCCCCGGCTGCCCCGCCGACGTGGCGTCCAGGCCGGTGCGCACGGTGACCGTCTCGCCGGGCTGCACGGTGACGGCGCCGCCGTCGAGCACCAGCCACGACGCAGCGGGCGAGGAGTCGACGCACGGCCCGTAGCCGGGCAGGGTCTCGACGCCGCGAGTCGGGTACCGCACGGACATGCCGCCCACGCGGACGACGCCGCACGCCAGCCCGCCCCGGGACACCGTGTCGCCGGCGGAGGCGAGCGTGGTCCACGTGTCGGACGCCGGGCGGTACGCCCAGGTGAGCCGGGTGGCGGCGCCTCCCGACGTCCCGCCGGTGACGACGACGCCCTCCCCGGCGGGGACCGCACCCGCGCCCTGGAAGGCGCGCGGGGCCTTCGCGACGGGGGTCCACCGGTCGGTGGACGGCTCGTACACGTAGGCCGAGCGGGTGTCCTGGCCGTCGGCCGTGCGCCCGCCCGCGCAGAAGACCCGCCCGTCCACGCCGGCGCACGCCGGGAAGGACACGGCCTCGGGATAGTCGGCGACGCGGGTGTACTCGTCGAGGGTGGCGTCGTAGGCCACGACGTCCGTGTGGCTGCAGCTCGCGGCGTCGCACCCGCCGACGGCGTACACGAAGCCGTTCAGCAGGGCCGTGCCCGCCGCGGCGCGCGGCGCCGGGCTGTCCGCGCCCGACGTCCACGCGTCGGCGGCCGGGTCGTAGAGGAGGGCGGCCGCCGGGACGCCCTTGCGGTTGTTCGAGTAGCCGCCGACGGCGACGAAGCGCCCGTCGACGAACGCGCCGGACGCGTTCTCCCGGCCGCCTCCGGGCATCGGCGCGATCTCGGACCACACCCGCGTCGTCATGTCGAGGGCGAACGAGCGGCCGGTGGTCCCGGTGGTGCTCGCCCCGCCGAACGAGTACACGGTCCCGTCGTGCAGGCCCGCGGCGTTGTCCATGATCGAGATCGGGTAGTCGGGCACCGCCTCCCACACGGCCGCGGGGTCGGCGTCCTGCGAGCCGCGCGCTACGGGGTAGGTCGGCGTGCCGAACGTCCCGTCCGGCTGACGGAGCGCGAAGCCGCGGTCGCGGGGCACGAGCCGGAACGTGGCGGGCGCCGTGCCGGTGTTGGTGACGTCGACCGAGGCCTCCCCCGAGGAGCCCACGCCGACGGCGGCCGCCAGGTCCTTCCCGGCGAGCTCCAGCCGGCCGGCGTCCAGCGCCACGTCCGCGCGGACCACCGTGCCGGGAACCACGGTGGTCTCCGCCTCCGACGCGCGGTACTCGGGCTTGGTCGCGGTCACGGTCGTCGGTCCGGGACGCCGGGAGAACGCCGCGAAGTACCCCGCGCCGTCGTCGGCGCCGTCGTCCGTGTCGCTGCCGGCGCCCGTGATCACGGGGCGGCGGACGCCGTCCACCACGACCTGCGCGCCGTCGGCCCTCGCCCCCGTGACGGCATCGTGGACCTCACCGACGACGAGCCCGCCGTCCACCGGCGCGCACGACGCGTCGGAGACGGTCACGTCGTCGACCTTCCACCACCAGTCGGAGTCGCCGAGGGAGTAGCGCCACCGCACGCGCACGTCGTCCTTCCCGGCAGCCTGCGGGAGGCCGACCGTGACATGGCGCGGCCCCCGGAAGTCCATGAGGCGCTTGCGCCAGACGTTCGCCCACGTCTGCCCGCCGTCCACGGACAGGTCGACGTCGGCCGTCTCCAGGCCGGTCACACGGAAGTCCGTCGCGAACCGCACCCGCGGCGCGGAGACGCCGCGGAGGTCCAGCGCCGGCGACACCAGCGACGTGTCCTGCTTGCCGCCGCGCCCCCAGCTCAGGCTGTCGATGACGGCGAACCCCCCTCCGCCACCCGTGTCGTTGCCCCGCCGCCCGGGGTCGTCGAACTCCCAGACCTGGCCCAGCCCGGCATGGTCGCGCACCTCCCAGCCGGGCGGGAGCGCGCCGTCCTCGAACTGCTCGTCGAGGGCCGTGTAGCCGAGCGCCCTGCACGCGGCGGCGTCGACCGGCACGTCGACGTCGAGCGACGAGGCACCCGCCGCGACCTGGACGGTCCGCGACGGGTAGCCCGGGTCGACCGGGTCGACGGTGACGCTTCGGTCGCCGGTGCCGGACGCAGACAGCGCGTACGCGCCGGTCGCCGGGTCGGTGTACGCCACCGCCCCCGGGTCGCCGTCGACGGAGACCCGGGCGTACAGGGGCCACCCGTGCCCCGAGCCGTCGCGCACCGTCCCCGACAGCGCGGCCTCGTCCGCCGCGGCCGCCGGGGCGACCACCGCCGCGGTGCCGGCCAGCGCCGCCACCACGGCGAGCGCTCCTGCCGCACGCCAGCGCCCTCCTGGGGGCAGTCCGTTCCCACTCATGCGCCTACCTCCTGTGTCCGCGGGTTCGTGCCGGTCCTGTCGTCCCCGACCGTGTGCGTCGGGGACAGTCGATCGGGATCGTCGATCGGGGTCGTGTCGCGCGGTCATGCCGGGAACCACCCGTCCGGGACGTCCGGCTCCGCCGGCTCGTCCGCGGGTGCGTGCGCCCCGGGGGCCTCAGGGGCCTCAGGGGCCACGTCCGCGGCGGGGCGCTCGGCCTCCGTGCCGGGCAGGTCGTGGTCGAGCGGGGCGGACGACGGCATGCGGCTCTCCGGGACGTGCGACGTGGCGGGCGCCGGGCACGGCCCGACACCTCGAGGTCGTCCCGAGTCTCGGCGCGGGGCACCCGGCGTCGCTATGGGGAGAAACCCGCATCTATCGCGGGAGGACGTCCCCGGCGTGCGGTGGGACCTGCCCGGCGGGTCGCAGGTCGGCGTCGAACAGCTGACGCGCCAGGCCGGCGCGCGACCCCGCGCCGAGCTTTCTCTTCGCGGCGCTCACGTGCTTCTCGACGGTCTTCGCCGACAGGTACAGCTCGCGCGCGATCTCCTCGTTGGTCCGCCCCTCGGCGACGAGCGCCGCGACCTCCCGCTCCCGGGGCGACAGGTCGTCGCCGTACCCGCGCCGCCCACCCCGGTGGCGCCCGGGGACGGGCACGCCCACCCTCCGGGCCGTGCGCGCCGCGCGCGCCTCGTCCCACGCGGCGCCCAGCTCCGCGTACGCGGCGAGGGCGGAGCGCAGCCGCGCCTGCGCCTCGGCGTGCTCGCCGGCCCGTTCCAGGCAGGCAGCCGCGGACTCGGCCGCCTGCGCCGCCTCGTACCGGCACCCGGCCGCAGCGTAGTGCTCCGCGGCGGCGACGAGGTGACCTGCCGCGGCCGCCCAGTCGTGCGAGGCGGCGGCCACGTGCCCCTCCGCGTGCCGCAGCGCGGGGGCCGCGAGGGGCGCGTCGAGGTCCCGGACGGCCGCCGCGACCCGGGACACGACGGCCTCTGCCTCGTCCTCGCGCCCGGACCGCACCAGTGCCTCCACCAGCGGCGGCACGACCCGCAGGGCCGGGGCCGGCAGCCCGTGCGCCTCCGCCCCCTCGAGGACCGCCGTGCCGAGCCGGACCGCCTCGTCCGTCGCGTCGCGGGCCGTGTGCAGACGGACCAGCGCCGCCGCCGGGACCGGGAGGAGGACGTAGATCCCGGCGTCGTCGACGGGAGCGGTCACCTCCTCCAGGCGCCGTCGCGCGTCGTCCAGGTCCCCGCGCGCCAGCGCGAGGCACCCCGCGACGGCGTCGAGCGACGCCCGCAGGTGCGGGTGCTCGGCGAGCTCGTCGACGAGCTCCTGCACGCGGTCCGCGAGCCCGTCCCACGACCCGGTGCAGTAGTCGAGGACCGCCGCGGCACGCCGCACGCGGAGCTCGAGCTTGCGGCTGCCGCAGCGGGCGGCACCGTCGAGCGCACCCCGCACGAGGGACGCCGCCGTCTCGTGGTGACCCGCGTAGCAGGCCTCGATGGCCACCGACTCGCACGCCTTGACCGCGCGGCGGGTGGCGGGCTCCCCGGCGGTCTCCTCCACGATGCGGCGGACGAGCGGCGCCCAGGCCGGGTCCCCCATCGGCGCCAGCACCATGGCCGCCTTCCCCCGCAGGAAGACACGGAAGTCTGGGTCGGCGAGCGTCGGGACGATCTGCATCGACCGGTGCAGCCAGTCGCGCAGCTCGGCCACGGGGACGTCGCGCACCGTGGGGATGCCCAGCGCGATCATCGCCCACGCCCGCAGGTCCGGCCGGTCCTCGAGCTCCTCGACCGCCTGCGCGTACATCTGCCGCCGCGCCACCGGGTCGCCGCCGCGCTGCTCCAGGTGCGTGCCGACGAGGAACCGCAGCTCGCCGCGCACGCCGGCGGGGACCCCGGCGTCGAGCACGTCGGCGAGGAGCTGCGCCACGTCGTGGCCGGCGTCGAGCGACTCGGTCGCCGCCCGCGCCAGCTTGACCGCGAGCCGCCCGCGGTCCTGCGCGTCGAGCGGCGCGTGCCGCAGCACGTCCTCGAGCAGGCGGCACGCCTGCGAGTCGTGGTGCAGCTCGACCGCCTTGTCGGCCGCACGCTCGGCCGCCTGCACCCACGCCTGCGCGGCGCCCGCGTGCCGCAGGTGGAACGCGACCTGACCCAGGGGCCGGGGCTCGAGGTCCTGCAGCACCGCACCGGCCCGCGCATGCAGCAGGCGCCGCCGCGAGGCGGGCGTCGCCTCGTACACCGCCTGCGCCGCCAGGACGTGCCGGAAGCCCGGGCGTGCGTCGTCGTCCGCCAGGATGCCGGCGGAGACCGCCTCGTCGAGGCCGTCGAGGACGTCGCCCTCGGAGCCGCCCGCGGTCGCCACCAGCACTTCGAGCGGCTGCGGCTCCTGCAGCACCGCGGCGGCCTCGACCACCGCCCGGGCCGCCCCGGACATACGACCGACCCGCTCCAGCACCGCGTCGCGGATCCGCCGCGGCACGTCGAGCTCGTCCAGCGCCCGGCGCACCCACGCCGACCCGTGCCGGACCAGCGTGCCGCGCTCCTGCATCAGCGCCAGGAGCTCCTCCACCGCCAACGGAAGCCCCGACGTCCGCTCCCACAGGTACCCGACGAACTCGTCCGAGAGCCCGTCGAAGTCCAGGATCCGCGCCGCCATCGCCCGCGTCTCGCCCGCGCTCAGCGGCTGCAGGTCCACGTGAGCGCGCGCGACGGCGGGCGGCGCGGCGTCCGCGAACGCCCGGTACCGGGCGGGCACGTCCTCGTCGCGGTACGTCACCACGAGCGTGAGGCCGGGCGGCGGGTCCGCCGCGAGGTGGCCGAGGAACTCGACGGTCTGCCCGTCGGCCCAGTGCAGGTCCTCCACCACCAGCAGCACGGGCCCGAGCGCCGCCACGACGTCGACGAGCCCTCGGAAGACCCGGTGCCGCTCCGCCAGCGGGTCCGCCAACGGCTCCGGCAGCGGGGGCAAGGAGTCCGCCAGCTCCGGGAGGAGGGGCCGCAGCGCGCCGGCGACGGGCGAGAGGTCCAGCTCAGTGAGCGCGGCGCGGTGACGCAGCAGCCCCTGGACGACCGGGCCCAGCGGGAAGGGGTCGCCGATGCGGCGGCACGCGCCGACGATCTCCGGGCGGCCCGCCTCCGCGTGCCGGGCCCGCAGCTCCGCGACCAGTCGGGTCTTCCCGATCCCGGGCTCGCCGGTCACGACCGCGACCGCTGGGGCTCCGGACAGCGCGGCCGCCAGGACCTGCAGCTCGTCGTCCCGCCCGACGAGGCCGGTGGACCCACCCCGCGTCCCCACCACGGTGTCCGTCATCGGTGATCGCGGTCCCCTCGTCGAGAAGGCTCGGCGGGCGCAGGCCGTCCGGCGCTCGAAGTGGACAAATCATGGCACGGCCGTGCCGGACAGGTTGCAGGATGGGAGGCATGGACCGCACGTTCGACGAGCTCGTCGCCGAGGCAGACTCCGCACCGATGTCCGGCTGGGACTTCTCCTGGTTGGAGGGCCGCGCCACGGAGGAGCGCCCGAGCTGGGGCTACTCCCGCCTGCTGCACGAGCGGCTCGCCACGGTCGACGCGGCGCTCGACCTGCAGACGGGAGGCGGCGAGGTGCTCGGCTCCGCCCCCGCGCTCCCCCGCCTGCTCGTCGCCACCGAGGGCTGGCCGCCGAACGTCGCCGCCGCGACCGCGCTGCTGCACCCGCGCGGCGTCGCCGTCGTCGCGCACGACGACGACTCCCCGCTGCCGTTCGGCGACGCGGCGTTCGACCTCGTGACGAGCCGCCACCCCGTGGTGCCCCGCTGGGCCGAGATCGCCCGCGTGCTGCGGCCGGGCGGCACGTACCTGGCGCAGCACGTGGGGCCCGCCAGCGTCTTCGAGCTGGTCGAGTTCTTCCTCGGCCCGCTGCCCGAGGACGTGCGACGCGGCCGCGACCCGCAGGACGAGGTGGCGGCGGCCGGCGCGGCTGGTCTCGAGCTGGTCGACCTGCGGGCCGAGCGGCTGCGGATCGAGTTCCACGACGTCGGCGCCGTCGTGTGGTTCCTCCGCAAGGTGGTGTGGATGGTGCCGGGCTTCACCGTCGACGCCTACCTGCCGGAGCTGCGCGCCCTCCACGAGCGGATCGCCGCGGACGGCCCGTTCGTCGCCCACTCGGCGCGCCACCTGCTGGAGCTCCACCGCCCCGACTGACCGCCCGGGCCACGTCGTCGCAGGCCAGCGCCCCGGCCCGCGGTGCCGTCGTGATGGGATCGTGACGACATCGTGTCCGTATCGCGAGGCAACGAGCCGGCCGGCGACGGAGCCGCCCCTACGATGGCAGCCATGATCTTCAAGGCCGTGGGGGACGGCCGTCCCTACCCCGACCACGGACACGTGACCGCCAAGGACTGGGTGGACGTGCCGCCGCGCCAGGTGCGCCTCGACGAGCTCGTGACCACCAAGCGCACGCTCGACCTCGACCACCTGCTCGCCGAGGACTCGACGTTCTTCGGCGACCTCTTCGCGCACGTCGTCGAGTACCAGGGCGTCCTGTACCTCGAGGACGGCCTCCACCGCGCCGTCCGCGCCGCGCTGCAGCAGCGGCCCGTGCTGCACGCCCGCGTCCTCGTGCTCCGTTGAGCCGCCACGCGCCCACGAACATTCCCCCGAACTCAGGTACTTTTCTTCGCGTGACAACACCTGCCCCAGACCCGGTCCGCGAGACGCGCCGCAAGCGCGAGCACGAGCGGCAGGCCGTCGTCTTCGGGGTCCTCATCGTGTTCATGCTGGTTGCCGGGCTGGCAGCCCTCGCGATGTACACGGGCGCGTTCAGCTCGCCGTTCTCGCGCCCCATCTACACGCCCGTCGCCGAGGCGGTCCAGCCGGAGCCCTGCCTGCCGCAGGTCAAGGGCCAGCCCGACGGCGCCCTCCCCGTGCCGTACTCGAACGTCAAGGTGCGGGTCTACAACGCCGCCGACGGCAGCGAGCCCCTCGCGGGGGCGAACGCCGACGCGCTCTCCGACCGCGGCTTCGACGTCATCGCGAGCGGCGACTGGCAGGCCGAGAAGATCCAGCAGTCCGAGGTCCGGTTCGGCCGCAAGGGCATCACCCGCGCGTACACGCTCGCCGCCCAGTACCCCGACGTCCGGCTCGTGCTCGACGACCGGAAGGGCGACGCCGTCGACCTGCTCGTCGGCGAGCAGTACAGCCCCCCGCTGAGCGAGGACCGCGTGCTGCTCTCCGCCGACACCCCCATGGAGGACGTGGAGGGCTGCATGCCCGCTGACGAGATCACGCCCATCCCCCAGGTGGTCGTGACCAAGAAGAAGGGCTGACCACCCGGGGGACGCGGCCCCGTCAGTCGACGGGCGCCGGCTCCGGCGTCGAGGCCGGCGAGGCCGGCTCCTGGCTGGTCCCACGCCAGCGGGCGATCGCCCGCATGCCGTGGTAGATCACCAGCGCGGACGCCGTGCCGAGGGCGATGCCCTCGAACGACAGGTCGCCCACGACCCACGTGAAGTTCGCGATGCCGACGATGAGCGGGACGGCCGCTGTGGTGAGGTTCACCGGGTTGCCGAAGTCCACCTTGGCCTGCACCCAGATGCGCGCGCCGAGGATGCCGATCATCCCGTAGAGCATCGTGGTCGCCCCGCCCAGCACGCCGTCCGGGATGGTGGCGATCAGCTCCCCGAACTTGGGCGACATCGACAGCAGCAGCGCGGTCACCGCGGCTACCCAGTACGCCGCAGTCGAGTACACGCGCGTGGCGGCCATGACGCCGATGTTCTCGGCGTACGTCGTGGTGCCCGAGCCGCCGCCGACGCCCGCGAGCGTGGTCGCGACGCCGTCCGCGAACAGCGCCCGGCCCGCGACGCCGTCGAGGTTCTTGCCGGTCATGGCGGCGACCGACTTCACGTGACCCACGTTCTCCGCGATCAGCACCAGCACCACGGGGATGAAGAGGCCGAGCACCGAGACGTCGAACGACGGCGTGACGAAGTGCGGGAAGCCGAGCCAGTCCGCCTTCCTGACGTCCGTGAAGTCGACCTCACCCTGGAGCAGCGCGGCGACGTAGCCGACCAGCACGCCGACCAGGATCGACAGCCGCCCGAGGATGCCCTTGAACAGCACCGTCACGAGGATGATCGCGGCCAGGGTGATCACCGCGGTGACCGGCGCCTTCTGGAAGTTGCCCCACGCGGCCGGGGCCAGGTTGAGGCCGATGAGCGCCACGATCGTGCCCGTCACGATCGGCGGCATGACGACGTCGATCCACCGGGCGCCGGCGAAGTGCACCAGCACACCGACCGCGGCCAGCACGAGGCCGGTCACGAGGATGCCGCCCACCGCCACGGACTGCCCGTGCGACGCCGTCGCCGCCACGATCGGGGCGATGAACGCGAAGCTGGACCCCAGGTAGCTGGGCAGCCGGTTGCGCGTGATCAGCAGGAACAGCGCCGTGCCGATCGCCGAGAAGAACAGCGTCGTCGCGGGAGAGAAGTCCGTCATCAGCGGCACGATGAACGTGGAACCGAACATGGCCACCACGTGCTGCATGCCGATGCCGATGGTGCGCGGCCAGCTCAACCGCTCGTCGGGGGCGACGACGTCGCCGGGTCCGACGTGCTTCCCGTCGCCGTGCTTGGTCCAGCCGAGGGTCATGGTGCTCCGTCCGTCGGGCCCTGAGGCGGGCCGCCGTGCTCACTCTGGATGCTCGACAGTGAACGTCCGGTGAAGATTGCCGCCGCACAGCGTACTGGGCGCGAGGGTCGGGGGTCGGTGTCAGAGCTGCGTCGCGACCTCGCGTGCCACGAGGTCCAGGTGGTCGAGGTCGTGCAGGTCCAGCGTCTGCAGGTACACGCGCTGCACGCCCTGGTCGCGCAGGGAACCGAGG
Organism: Isoptericola sp. NPDC060185; assembly: GCF_042728595.1. Classification (NCBI taxonomy): domain Bacteria; kingdom Bacillati; phylum Actinomycetota; class Actinomycetes; order Micrococcales; family Promicromonosporaceae; genus Isoptericola; species Isoptericola sp. NPDC060185. The sequence continues at coordinate 15,354 of NZ_JBHWYY010000004.1, forward strand.
AGGTCCACGGCCTCGGAGACCGTGCCCGCGACGCCGTGCTCGCGCAGCTCGGCCGGCTCGCGGCCGATCGCCGCGGCCCGGCGCGCGAACTCCGCCTCGTCCTTGCCGACGGCCAGCACGAGGGCCACGGACTGCACGATCGAGTCCGGGGTACGGCCGGCCTCGGCAAGCGCCTCGTTGATGACGCCGATGCGCGGCGCCACCGTGTCGAGCTCGGGGAACGCCTGGTTGTACTCGTCGCCGAACCGCGCGGCGAGCGCCGGGGTCCGGCGGGGACCACCGCCGCCCACGATGACGGGGATCTTGGCCTGCGCCGGCTTCGGCAGCGCCGGGGAGTCGGTGAGCGTGTAGTGCTCGCCCGAGAAGGAGTACGAGCCACCCACCGGCGTGCCCCACAGCCCGGTGAGGATCTCGAGCTGCTCCTCCAGCAGGCCGAACCGCTTCGCCGGGAACGGGATGCCGTACGCCTCGTGTTCGCGCGCGAACCAGCCGGCACCCAGGCCGATCTCCACGCGGCCGCCGGACATCTGGTCCACCTGCGCCACCTGGATCGCCAGCACGCCCGGGTGCCGGAACGTGGCCGACGTGACCAGGGTGCCGAGCCGCACCGTCGACGTGTCGCGGGCCAGGCCGGCCAGGGTCGTCCACGCGTCGGTGGGCCCCGGCAGGCCGTCGCCGCCCATCGCCAGGTAGTGGTCGGAGCGGAAGAACGCGCTGAAGCCGAGCGTCTCGGTCGCCTTCGCGACGGCGAGCAGGTCGTCGTACGACGCGCCCTGCTGGGGCTCGGTGAAGACACGCAGGTCGAGGGTCATGGTTCGCCTCTCGGGTGGAGCGGGGGTCTGGGAGGAGCGGGGGGCCGGCGCGGCGCCGGACGGTCAGTCGAAGGTCGGCGAGGAGGTGCGCGAGCGCTTCAGCTCGAAGAAGTCGGGGAACGACGCCAGCGCGACCGCGCCGTCGAAGATCCGCACCGCGTCCTCGCCGCGCGGGATGCGCGTGAGCACCGGACCGAAGAACGCCACGCCGTCGACGTGGATCGTGGGCGTACCGACGTCCTCGCCCACGGGCTTCATGCCCTCCTCGTGCGAGACGGCGAGGGCCGCGTCGTAGGCGTCCGACGACGCGGCGTCGGCCAGCTCGGCGGGCAGCCCGGCCTCCGCGAGCGCCTCGCGCGCGACGGCGTCGAGGTCGGACCGGCCGCCGGGATGGATCCGCGTGCCGGCCGCCGTGTAGAAGGCGCTGAACGCCTCCGGGCCGTGCTCGGTCTGGACGGCGGCGGCGACGCGGCCGATGCCGCGTGACCCATCGATCTTGGCTCGGTAGTCCGCCGGCAGGTCCCGGCCCGCGTTGAGCAGGTACAGGCTCATGAGCCGGAACGTGAGGCGCACGTCGCGGTGCTCCGCGACCTCGAGCGCCCACCGGGAGGTGATCCACGCGAAGGGACACAGCGGGTCGACGTAGACGTCGACGACCGGCGCGGTCGAGGAGGTGGGCGTGGTCTCAGGCGCGGTGGTGGTCCCGGAAGTCACGCCCGCCACCCTACCCAGGCGGCGAGGGCGGCGCGGTAGCCTCACCCCGTGCGCAGGGTGCGGTGGTCGAGCGTCTGGACGGTCTTCGGCGCGTGCGCCGTCGCCGTCGCCATGCTCTCGATCGTGCTCCGCGGGCGGATGTGGGCCTGGATCCCGTTCATCATCGCCGCCGCCGTAGCCGTCCGCGAGATCCGCTACCTGCAGCGCACGCGCCGCCCCGCGGACGCCGGGTTCGACGAGCCGCGGCGCGGGGCACCGGAGCGTGACGAGCCCGGGCCCGGACCCGACGCGCGACGCCGCTGAGCCCGACCGATCAGGCGCCCCACACAGGGTCCCCGCCGGGCGGACGCCAGCAGGTGCGGGCCCTCGGCCGGAGTAACCTCCGTGGCATGACCGCCGTCCGGACGCACACCCACGCCCAGGCCGTCGACGCCGCGATCGACCTCTTCTCCCGGCAGGGCTACGAGCAGACCACCGTCGAGGAGATCGCCGACGCGGCCCGCGTCAGCCGTGCCACCTTCTTCCGCCGCTTCCGCTCCAAGGAGGACGTGGTCTTCGCCGACCACGAGCTGCTCCTCGAGGAAGTCGTGGTGATGCTCGCCGAGACCCGGCCCGAGGCCCGCGCCAGCGAGGAGTCCGGGCGTGCGCCCGAGCGTGCGTGGGACCCCACGACCGATCCGTACCTCGAGGTCTGCCGGGCCGCCCGCCTCGTGTTCGACCACCACGTGGGGCAGCGCGAGACGTCGATCGCCCGCCACCAGCTGCTGCAGCAGGTGCCGGCGCTGCGCGACCGGGAGCTCGTCACGACGCACCGCTACGAGCGCGCCTTCACCGCGTACCTGCGCGACACCCTCCCCCCGGACCGTTCCACCACGACGATGTCGATCGCGTTCGCCGCGTCCGTCGTCGCGGTGCACAACGCCATCCTGCGGCGCTGGCTGCGCAACCCTCACCTGGACCTGCGCCCCGAGCTGGAGGAGGCCTTCGCCGACCTCCGACGCGCTGCGATCGCCCCCTTCCCGCACACCGACGACCAGCTCGCTGCCGCGACCGAGGTCCCGGTGACCGACGACAACGGCGCCCGAGCAGGTCGTGCCGACCGCGACGCCCCCGACGGCGACGGCGCCGACGCTGCCGGAACGGGTGTCGACCGTGCCGACCGTGCCGACCATGCCGACCGTGGCCGTACGACGACCACGGGCACCGACGGCCGACGTGTCGTCGTCACCGTGTTGGAGCCGGGTGCGGGGCCGGACGACGTGGCCCGCGCCGTCCGCGACGCCCTCTTGTGACCGCGCGCCTCTGACCGCACGCTGGAATGCGCCTGTGGCATCCTGCGTTGTGCAGGACGCCGCCGGGACCTCCGGCGGTAGACAACACGCACGTACGTGCTCCGGGGTCGGTGAAATTCCGAGCCGGCGGTGACAGCCCGCGACCCGGCCTCCTCTGCTCTACGCAGGTGGGGCCGGCTGACCTGGTGAGATTCCAGGGCCGACGGTCAAAGTCCGGATGGGAGGAAGCACGTGCGGCACGCGCCCGGTCACGGGTGGGTGCCGCCGGGCGTCGTGTCGTCGACGGCGGGCCCCGGGCCCGGCCTCGGCGGCCGTCAGCCCTCACCCCGGACGCCGCACCCTCGGACCGGGAGAGTGAACGATGGACGCGATCGACGCGTTCTTCAACGCCACGCTGACCATCGGCGACCAGCACATGTCGTGGCGCGAGATCGTCGGCAACGGCTTCGGCCTGGCGTCCGCGCTGGGCGGCATGCGCCGCAAGGTGTGGGCCTGGCCCGTCGGCATCGTCGGGAACCTGCTCCTGTTCACGGTGTTCATGGGCTCGTGGTTCGGCGACTCCAGCCGTGCGGACATGCTCGGCCAGGCGGGCCGCCAGGTGATGTTCCTGATCGTGTCGGTCTACGGCTGGGTGCAGTGGCGACGGACCCAGCGCGCGGCACTCGACGTCCGCGCGGACGGTCGGATCCCCGCCGACGGCGGCACCGCGGTGCACCCCCACTGGGCGTCCTGGCGGGAGCGCGTCGGGATCGTGGTCGTGATGGTGGGCGGCACCCTCCTGCTCACCCCGCTGTTCCGCGCGCTCGGCTCGTACGAGCCGGTGTGGTCGGACGCCTGGATCTTCATGGGATCCCTGATCGCCACGTACGGCATGGCCAAGGGCTGGGTCGAGTTCTGGCTGGTCTGGGTGGCGGTGGACCTCGTGGGCGTGCCGCTGCTCTGGTCGGCGCAGTACTACGCGACCGCCCTGATGTACGTGTTCTACGGCGCGTTCACGCTGACGGGCTTCTTCGTCTGGTGGCGCGTGAACCGTCGCGAGAAGGCCGGCGCGGACTCGACGATCGCGGCCTGAGCCCCGGGGCGCGCGGCCCGGCACGCCGGTCACGTCGCCCCCCGCGGGCAGGCGACGATCGGCCGGCCATGCCGGTCGCGAAACACCCATCCGGCCTCCGGGGTGCCCGCACGCCCACCTGGTGCGGGCTCCGCGTCCCATCGCATGGTGATGCCCCGAGAGTCGACGACATCGTGGTGGTGCCAGCACAGCAGGGCCGCGTTCTCGACGGAGGTCCGCCCGCCGTCCACCCAGTGCGTGACGGCATGGTGCACCTCGCACCGTTGCGGCGGCTCGTCACAGCCCGGCCACGAGCAGTGACGGTCGCGGGCGATCACGGCGCGCCGCAACTGCCCCGTGACGGTGCGCCGCGACCGCCCGACGTCCAGCACCGTCGAGTCCGCACCGAACACCACCCGGGTCACCTCGCTGTCGCAGGCCAGGCGGCGCAGCAAGGAGGGCGGCAGCGGTGCGTCATGGTCGGGGAACGTCGGGAGCGAGTCCTGCTCGGGGCCGGCAAGCCGCCGCGGGTCGATCCCGGCGGGCGTGCCCGCGGTCGCGCCGCCCTCGCCGGCCCGGGTCACGACGAGACCGTCGGCCCCGTCCGCACCGCGAACCTCACGGGCCAGCGCCTGCAGCTCGGTGAACGACACCGAGACCTGGAGGTGCGGGCGCACGGACGCCCCGGAACCGACCGCCGCATTGTCGAGGGCGATGCGCGCGAGGTCCGCGAGGCCCTGCCCGCGCCGCTGGGTGGGCGTCCGCGGGTCGTCGGCCGCCGGACGTCCGACCACCGCGTCGAGCGCCGCGCGCACCGCCTGGCCGTGCTCCAGCGTGAGGAACCCGGCGACGTGGTAGCCGTCCCAGGTGGGCGAGACCTCCAGGAACTCCTTCTCCCGCGCCCGGGCGTACCCGCGCTCGTCCGACTCCGGGTCCGCGACGTGCGCGAACCGCTTCACGAGACGGCGGAACTGCCCCGCCGACCGGCGATCGGCGAGCGAGACGAGCAGCTCCTCCCCCGTGGGGCCGGCCGGGACGCCCGGCACCGGCCCTGGCTCCTCCGGGGCATCAGCCTCCGGCGACGGCTGGACGACGGCGGCCGCAAGCGCTGCGCGTCGTGCCTCGGACGTGGGCGCGACGTCGACCATCGCGCGCACGTGGTCGGCGCCGATCTCCCCGGCCAGGGCCGCCGACGCCGTCGCGGGGAGCACGTCGCGCAGGGTGCGTGTCGTCCGCACGTCCCGGTGGGCGGTGGCCGGGGACACCCCCTCGGCGAGGGCGAGCCAATGGGCGAAGGAGCGCGCGCCGTCGACCGCCCACCACCCCTCGCCCTCCACCACGGGCAGGACGCGCAGGCGTGCGGCGTCGAGGCGCTGCCCGAGCGCGCGCAGCGTCCGGGAGACGTCCGCGGCCGAGCGACCGTCGAGCTCGCCGAGCCCGCCCTCCAGTACCGCCGCCGCGAGGCGGTCCACGCCCGCCGCGACGAGCACCAGGGCCGACGTGACGTCGTCGGCGCCCGACCTGGGCGCGGGAAGCGTCGCGTCGGCACGATCCAGCACGTCGATCATCGGTCCCCCTCCCCTCCGTCCGCCACGTGCCGGGTCGTTCGCCCGGCACGGACGACGCTATCGAACGCATGTTCGAAGAATGAAGGGCTCGTGCCGCGCCGCCGCCGTCCACAGGCAGCCCGCAGCGTCCGCGCGGTGCGCCGCCGTCGGGCGCCCTCTGCCTGTTCGCTCAGAGCGAACCTGCCCGCGGGCAAGGACACGGACTAGGGACCGCGCCCGGCGCCCGGCGTCCGGTGGTCACGAGTGCCGACGGATCGTCGATCCCCGCGCCACTCTCGCGCTCTGCACCCCGCACCCTGGACTCTCCGCGCCCCGGTCCGCGAGGATCGACGGGTGATCATCGCGGAGGACCTGCTGCTGCTCGCGTACGACGACGCCTCGGGCCGACCGCGGCTCGACCGCCTGCAGCTGGACTACCGACTGGCCGGCGCCCTGCTCGTCGAGCTCGCCCTGGACGGCCGGGTCGAGGTCACCACGACCGCGGGCGCGGACGCCGCCGGCCGGCGGGTGGGGGCAGGCCGGGTCACCGTGCTCGACGCGTCCCCCACGGGGCACCCGGCGCTCGACCACGCCCTGGCCTTCGCGCAGACCCGGCCCCGCACGCCGAAGAGCCTCGTCGCGCCGCTGGCCAAGGGGCTGCGCACGCAGCTGCTGACCGGGCTCGCGGAGCGCGGGGTGCTGCGGCGCGAGGACGAGACGGTCTTCTGGGTCTTCCCGACGACGTCCTGGCCCGCCGCCGACGCCACCCACGAGACGCAGCTGCGCGCGACGTGCCGCGACGTGCTGCTCGGCGGCCGCGACCCCGACGCCCGGACCGCAGCGCTGCTCGCGATGGCGAACGGCTCCCCGCTGGTCCGCGGGCTCGTCCCGCCCCAGGACCGGCGACGGGCGGAGGCGCGCGCGAAGGAGCTCGCCTCGCGGAGCTGGGCGAGCGCCGCGGTGAAGAAGGCCGTGGACGAGGTCCAGGCGGCCGTGATGGTCGCGGTCATGATCCCTGCCATGACCGCCACGACGACCTGACGCCGTGGAGCAGGTCGCGGCACGGGCCACAGCACGGGCCACGGCACGGGCCACGGTCCGCGTCACCGTCGTCCGGCACGCGGCGCCCGCCGTCTCCGGCTCCGCGCCACCGGGCGCCTGGCCGCTCTCCCCCGCCGGCCGCGCGGCGGCCCGTGCCGTCTGCCTGCCGACCGGCACGCCCGCCGTCGCGAGCGACGAGCGCAAGGCGGTCGAGACGCTGGCCCTCGCGCTCGGCGTCGCCGACGTCCCCATGGACCCGAGGTTCGGGGAGGTCCGGCGCCCACCCGAGCCCGTGGCACCGGGCTTCCGTGCGGCCCGCCGCGCCTGGGTCGAGGGCGCCCTCGACGACCGGCACGACGGGTGGGAGACGCCGGACGCCGCGGCGCGCCGGTTCGGCGACGCCGTGCGGGAGCACGCCGCCGGGCGCGACCTCGTCGTCGCGACGCACGGCATGGTCCTCACCGCGTGGATGGTCGCGCTCGGCCGTGTGCCCAGCGGGCCGCCCGCGGGCGTGTTCTGGGCCCGGCTCGGGCTCCCCGACGTCGTCCCCGTGGACCTGGACCTCTGACACCACCGGGGACGACGACGGGGACCCGCGCGGTGGCGCGGGTCCCCGTCGTGCTCAACAGGTGGAGGCTCAGGCGAAGGCGGAGACCCCGGTGATGTCGCGGCCGACGATGAGCGCCTGCATCGACTCGGTGCCCTCGTAGGTGTGCAGCGCCTCGAGGTCGGCGAAGTGCCGCGCAACGCGGTTGCCGAGCAGGATGCCGTTGCCGCCCAGCATGTCGCGGGCGATGGACGCGACCTCGCGCGCCTGACGCGTCGTCGTGTACTTGGCGAGGGACGCCTGCTCGCCGGTCAGGGTGCCGGCGTCGGCGAGGCGCGTGATCTGCGCGACGAGCAGCTGCATCTGCGTGACCAGCGACAGCATGCGGGTGAGCCGCTCCTGCACCATCTGGTTCTTGGCCAGCGGTCGGCCGAACTGGATGCGCTGGGTCGCGTACGCGGCGGCCGCCTCGTAGCAGGCGACGGCGTGCCCGACGGCGGACCAGGCCACCGCGAGGCGTGTCGCGAACAGGACGGCGGCGGTCGCCTTGAACGACGTCGCGCCGGGCAGCGCCGCGCTCGCGGGGACGAACACGTCGTTGAGCACGATGTGCGCCTGCCAGATGGCGCGGAGCGAGACCTTGCCCTCGATGGTCGTGGCGGTGTAGCCGGGCGCGTCCTGGGGGACGATGAAGCCGTGCACCTGGTTGTCGCCGTCGTCCCCGACGAGGCGGGCCCACACGACGGTGATGTCGCCGCAGGAGCCGAAGCCGATCCACTTCTTCTCGCCGTCGAGGACGTATCCCTCGACGCCGTCGCGAGTCTCCTTGCGGGCGGTGGTCTCGAGCGAGACGGAGTCCGAGCCGTGTGTGGGCTCGGTGAGCGCGAACGCGCCGAGGATCTCCCCGCGCGCCATCGGCTCGGCGTAGGTCGCGACCTGCTCGGGCGAGCCGTGCATGACGATCGACCGCAGCGCGAGGCCGCCCTGGACGCCGCAGATCGTGGCGACGGAGCCGTCGCCGCGCGACATCTCCATGCTCGCCAGGCCCTCGGCCATGAACGAGATCTTCGGGCGGCCGTCGACGTCGACGCCGTCGCGCAGGAGGTCGCGCTCGGCGAGCTTCTTCACGAGGTCGAACGGCACCTCGGCGCGCTCCCAGTAGCCGTCGATGACGGGGAGCACCTCGTCCTGGACGAACTCGCGGACGGCGAGCTGGTGGGCGCGCTCCTCGGGCTTGACGTCGGCGAAGGCGCCGACGTAGTCGAGGTCGAGCGGCTGCGAGACGTCGTAGTCGGGGGCGGTCACGCCGGGCATGACGGGGGCGGTGCGGGTCATCGACGACCTCTCTCTGCGCGGGGGTCCGGCGTTCCGGGCCCGGAGAAGGAGGGCCGACGCCGCCACGAGGCTGGTGGTGTGGCGACGCCGACCTGCTCCCATCGTCACCCGCGACGGCGTCTCAGGTCAAGCGATACTCCGTCTCACCGCCGTCGGCCGAGGTAGTGCGGATCCCTGCGAGGCAGTTCGCAAGTCCGCGAGGTAGTCCGCATCTCGGCGAGGTAGTCCCGGAGCGGGCCACACTGTGGCCATGGCGACGACCAGCGCAGGCCTCCTGCTCTACCGGACCACGCCCGACGGCGGGCTCGAGGTGCTGCTCGGGCACATGGGCGGGCCGTTCTGGGCGCGCAAGGACGAGGGCGCGTGGACCGTGCTCAAGGGCGAGCTCGAGCCGGACGAGGAGCCGCACGCGGCAGCACTCCGCGAGGCCGCCGAGGAGCTCGGGCTGCCCCTTCCAGCACCACCGTCCCCGGACGTCGACCTCGGCGAGGTGCGGCAGAAGTCCGGCAAACGCGTCGTCGCGTGGGCCCGCGAGTGGCCGCCGCCCGGCCCGGACCTGGACCAGGTCCGCAGCAACACCGTGGAGATCGAGTGGCCGCCGCGCTCGGGGCGCCGCATCGAGGTGCCGGAGATCGACCGCGTCGCCTGGTTCGGGCCCGACGACGCGCGCCGCGTCGTCGTCAGCGCGCAGGCCGCGCTCGTCGACCGCCTCGAGACCGCCCTCCGGCCCTAGCGCGAACTACCTCGCGAAGTTGCGGACTACCTCGCGAAGTTGGGGACTACCTCGCGGAGAGGTGGACCACCTCGCGTCAGGCGGTGAACGTCAGCCAGAGCAGGGCGACGTTGAGCGCCACGATGACGGCGGCCACGGCCCACGCGGCCACCTGGGTGGCGAGCCCGTTCCGGAACCCGCCCAGCAGGCCGGCGTCGCGGGTGATGCGCACCAGCGGCACCATCGCGAACGGGATGCCGAAGCTCAGCACCACCTGGCTCACGACCAGCAGCCACGTGGGCGACACCCCGGTCGCCAGCAGCACCAGCGCGGGCACCAGGGTGACCAGCCGGCGGGTGAGCAGGGAGACGCGCACGCGCAGCAGCCCCGCCATGATCTCGGCACCCGCGTAGGCGCCGACCGACGTCGACGCGAGCCCGGACGCCAGCAGCCCGACGCCGAAGAGCACGGCCACGGCCGGGCCGAGCGACGACTCGATGGCGGCGTGCGCGCCCTCGATCGAGTCGGTGCCGGTGCGGCCGGGCAGGTTCGCGGCGGCGAGCAGCAGCATCGCGATGTTCACCCCGCCAGCCAGCACGAGCGCCGCGACCACGTCCCAGCGCGTGGCGGCGAGCAGCCGGCGGACGGCGGCGGGCGACGGCCGCGCGGGCTCGTCGTCCGGCATGTCGTCCACGCCCGCGACGCCCGCGGCGAGGAGGTGCTGCCGCTGCACGCGCGCGTCGTGCCGCACGCGGTCGCGCGCGAGCGACGAGTGCAGGTAGATGGCATGCGGCATCACCGTGGCGCCGAGCATCGACGCCGCCAGCAGCACCGACTCGGGGCCGGCGAGGCGCGGCACCAGGCCGCCCAGCACGGCGCCCAGGTCGGGCGGGGAGAAGAACAGGCCCGCGCAGAACCCGATCGTGAGCACCACGAGCATCGACGTCACGACCGACTCGAAGACGCGCTGCCCGCGCCGCTGCTGCACCGTGAGCACCAGCATCGACACCCCGCCGGTGATGAGGCCGCCCAGCACCAGCGGGACGCCGAACAGGAGGTGCAGGGCGATGGCGCCGCCGATCACCTCGGCGACGTCGGTGGCCATCGCGACGACCTCCGCCTGCACCCAGTAGGCGACGCGACCGCGCCGGGAGAGGCGCTCGCCGAGCACCTCCGGCAGCGAGCGCCCGGTGACCACGCCGAGCTTCGCGGACAGGTACTGCACCAGCACCGCCATGGCGTTCGCGGCCACCAGCACCCACACGAGCAGGTACCCGAACCGCGCGCCGGCGGTGAGGTTGGCGGCGACGTTCCCCGGGTCCACGTATGCGATGGCCGCGACGAAAGCCGGACCGAGCAGCGCCACGATCCGGGCCGGGCGCGCACCCTGGCCACGTCGGCTCACACGTCTCCTTCGGTCGGATCTTTTCGGGTAGCCGAAACTCTAGACGTTGATACCCGCATCTCGCATCCTCGCCCGCCTCCGCGGCCGCCGCGGAGGGAGGTCTGCCACGATGTCGGTCGTGCCCACCACGCAGCCCCTCTCCGCGCCGAGCGCCCCCGGTCCCGTCGGCGCGGCGCTCAGGTCCCGGTGGCTGCTGGCGCTCGGCTTCGTCGTCGTCCACGCGTGGGTGGTGAAGCAGGCCATCACCTGGGGAAACACCATCTACGGGGACGTCACGCTGTACGAGTGGTGGGCCCGCCACGGCCTCACCACCGGGCAGTGGCCGGTGCTCGACTACGACTGGGTGTACCCCGCCGGCGCGCTGGTCCCGGTCACGCTGCCCGCGCTCCTGTCGACGAGCGTCCTGGGGTACGAGATCGTCTGGACGGCGATGGTCGTGGCGCTCGACGCGGTCGCCACCGTCGTGCTGGTGCGGTCCGCCCCGCGCGGCGTGCTCGGCGCCTGGTGGTGGCTCGCGTTCCTCGTCGCGCTCGGCCCGATCTTCGTCGGGCGGCTCGACGGCGTCGTCGCGCCGCTCATCCTCGTCGCCCTGGTGGTCGCCTCCCGCCGCCCCGCCCTCGCGACGGCGATCGCCACGGCCGGGGCGTGGATCAAGATCGCGCCGGGCGCCGTCGTCGTCGCCCTGGCCGCGACCCGCGCGCGCTGGCGCGACCTGCTGCGGCACGTCGTCGTGCCGGGCGCGGCGGTCAGCGTGGTCGTCGTCGGGCTGGCCCTCGCGGGCGGCGCGGGCGAGCGCGCGTTCTCCGTCTTCGGCCAGCAGGAGGCGCGCACGCTGCAGGCCGAGTCCGTGCTCGCCACCTGGTTCAGCGTGGCGCGGCTGTGGGACCCGACGGTGCGGATCGAGTACAACGACGTCATCTACACCTACGAGGTACAGGGCGAGGCCGCCCGCCAGGTCGCGTCCACGCTGGACGTGCTGCTGCCGGTCGCCGTCCTCCTGCTCGCCGCCCTCACCTGGTGGACGGCGCACCGCCGCCCCGACCACGCCGGCGACATCCTGCTGCTCAGCACCACCGCCCTGCTGCTCGCGCTCATCGTGTTCAACAAGGTGGGCTCGCCCCAGTTCGTCGCGTGGATCGGGCCGCCGCTGGCCGCCGCGCTCGCGCTGGCCGGACGCGGCACGCGCCGGCTGTGGGGGCCGCCCGCCGTCGGGGCGCTCCTCGCCGCGCTCGGCACGCAGATCGTCTACCCCGTCGCCTACGGCGAGTTCCTCGCCGGCGAGCCCGCGATGATCGTCGTCGAGGGGCTGCGGAACCTGGCGCTCGTCGTGCTGCTCGTCGGCGCCGTCTGGCGCATCGCGCAGCTCGGGCGCGACGGCGTGCGGGACGTCGTGGGCGACGACGTGCCCGCCTGAACAGGCGCGTCCCAGGCGTTCACCGGCAGGTCGGCACCCGTTCACCACGGTCTTCCCGGGCCGCCATCCGTCCTCCCTACGGTCACCCCGAGGGCGCGCAGGTGCGCGCCACCGGCCGCCACGGAGGACCCCTTGCGCATCGCCCGCACCCCGCGACCCTCTGCTCCTCGGAACCCCGCACCCCGGCTCCCGCGCCGCACCGTCGTCGGCGCCTGCGCGACGACGCTCGCCGTCGCGCTGGCCGTGCCCGTCGCGCTCACCGCGTCGGCCCACCGCGACACGACGACCGGACTCGCGCGGCCCGGCGCCGGCGTCGTCACGCAGCCGGTGACGACCTCGGCCGACGACGCCCGCATCGCGCTGTCGCCCCTCGGCTCGCACGCCACGGGGGTCTTCGACGAGTCGGCGGCGGAGATCGTCGCCTACCACGCGCGCTCGCAGCGCCTGTTCTCGGTGAACGCGCAGGCGGGCGAGGTCACCGTGCTCGACGTCGCCGCGCCGTCCGCTCCTCGCAAGCTCTTCGCGCTGCGGACCACGGGCGTGCGGGCCGCGGACGGCAGCACCGTGCCCGACGGCGCGGTCGCGAACTCGGTCGCCGTGCGGCCCGACGGCCTCGGGGTCGTCGCCGTCGAGTCCCCCGACAAGGTCTCCGACGGCTGGCTCGTGCTGTTCGACGCCGCCGGCGACGGCCGGGCCCTCGGCGCGTGGCGCGTCGGCGCCCTGCCCGACATGGTGACGATCACGCCCGACGGGCGCAGCGCCGTCGTCGCCAACGAGGGCGAGCCCGCCGACGACTTCTCGGTCGACCCCGAGGGCTCCGTCTCCGTCGTCGCGCTCCCCGACCGCGTGTCCGGCAAGAAGCTCCCGGCCGTCACGCAGTCCGCCGTACGCGCCGCGACGTTCCACGCCTTCGAGGGCGACGCGCTGCCCGACGGCGTGCGCGTCTTCGGCCCGGACGTCGCGGGACCCGGCGGGTCCCTCGCCCACCGCGTGTCGCGCAACCTCGAGCCGGAGTACGTCACGGTGTCGAAGGACTCCCGCACCGCGTACGTCGCGCTGCAGGAGGCGAACGCCGTCGCCGAGGTGGACCTGCGCAGCGCGCGCACCATGGACCTGTGGTCGCTCGGCAGCAAGGACCACTCCGAGCCCGGCCAGGGCATCGACCCGTCCGACAAGGACGGCGTCGCCGCGATCCGCGAGGTGCCGGTCCGCGGGCTCTACATGCCCGACGGGATCGCCTCGTACACCTCGCGCGGGCGGACGTACCTCGTCACCGCGAACGAGGGCGACGCCCGCGAGTGGGGTGACTACGCCGAGCCCGCCCGGGTCAAGGACCTCGGCAAGGACGGGCACGCGCCGGTCTGCGCCGACTCCCCCGCCGCCGGGCTGCTCGGCGACGAGGACCTCGGCCGCCTCACCGTCACCACCGCGTCCGGGCTGCGCGCCGACGGCTCCTGCTACGAGCAGCTCTTCGCGTTCGGCGGCCGGTCGTTCTCGATCTGGAGCACCGGCGGCGAGCTCGTCTTCGACTCCGGCGACCAGTTCGAGCAGGTGACCGCCGACGCCCTCGGCGACGCGTTCAACACCAACCACACCGAGACCAAGGGCGACGGCCGCAGCGACGACAAGGGCCCCGAACCGGAGAACCTCGCGATCGGTGAGGTGTCGGGCCGCACCTACGCCTTCGTCGGGCTGGAGCGCGCCGGCGGCGTCATGGTCTACGACATCACGCGGCCCGAGCGGGCCGCGTTCGTCACCTACGTCTCGAACCGCGACTACTCGGTGTCCGTCGAGGACGCGATCGACGACGGCGCCGACCCCGGCACCGCGCTCGCCTCGGCCGGCGACCTAGGCCCCGAGGGGCTGGCGTTCGTCCCCGCGTCCGACTCCCCGACGCACCGGCCGCTGCTCGCCGTCGCCAACGAGGTGTCCGGCACCACGACGTTCTTCCAGGTCGACCGCCTCACCGGGCGCCGCTGACCCCCGGGCGGTCGGCGTCCCGGGTCCGCACCACGCGGCCCGGGACACCGGCGGCCCCGGGTGCCGAGTACCGTGCCTGTCATGACCCTCTCGCAGTACCTGGACGAGTGCGCCACCCGTGCGGCGCTGGTCCTCGGGCACGAGATCGAGGTCAGCGTGACGGTCCGCGAGCACGGCATCTCCCTGAAGGCGGGCAGCAGCTCCCGGGCCGCGGCGCGCTGCGACCAGGCCGAGGCCCGCGCTGACACGGGGCCCTGCATCGACGCGATGCGCGTGCGGGAGGCCCTCACCACCGACGTCGCCACGGCGCCCGCGCGCTGGGAGGCGTGGGCCACGGCCGCGAAGGACGCCGGGTTCGTGCAGGCGCTGGGCGCGCCGGCCGTCGTCGGCCCCGGGGTCCAGGTCGCGCTCAACGTGTACTCGCGCACCGGCGGGGACTGGCCCGCCGACTTCGTCGCGACCTGCACCGCCTACGCCCTGCTGACCGCGGACGCGGTGCGCCTCCAGCTCCAGTTCGCCGACCTCGAGGCCGCCGTCGCGGCCCTGCACCGGAGGATCGCCGACGACGTCGCCGTCGAGCGCGCCGTCGGGGTGCTGATGGCCGCGAACGACTGCACCGACGACGACGCCCGGCGGGTGCTCCGGGCCGCCTCGCAGGCGCGCGACCTCCCCCTGCGCGAGGTGGCCGACTCGATCGTGCGGACGCTCGTCCTCGGCGGTGAGGGCGACGTCATCGGAGAGACCGATCACTGACACCGCAGGCCGACATCGCGGCACGACGACGAGCACCGGCCATCGGTGGAAAACTGGCCCCGGCGCGACAGGACGGAGCCAGCGGTGAACACCTCCGAGCTTCTGGGGCTCCTCGCCCGCGCCCTCACCGAGGTCGAAGGGGCCGACCTCTCCCCCGCGACGCGCCTCGGCCGCGCGTGCGTCGCCGTCCTGGGGGCGCAGGGCGGCACCGTGACCGTGGCGGCGTCGCCCGGCGAGCAGCTCACGATCACGACCTCCGGGGGCACGTCCGCGGAGCTCGGCGCCATGCAGGAGGTGCTGGGCGACGGGCCCGGGCACGTGGCGATCGCCGAGGACAGGATCGTGGTCACGCCCCTGCGGCCCGGCGCCGTCCCGGACGACGTCTTCTCCCTGTTCGCCGGCGGGGGCAGCGAGGACGCCACCTGGTACGCCGTGCCGATGCGGGTGGGCGGCATCCCGGTCGGTGCGCTCGGGCTGTACGTCGCGGGGTCGTCGCTCGCCCGCAGCCTGGAGGAGGCGCAGTTCCTCGCCGACGCCGTGGGGACCGCCGTGCTCGGCGAGGCCGACGAGGACGGCGCCTCCGCCCGCGCCCAGGTGCACCAGGCCACGGGGATGGCGGCCATCCAGCTGCGGCTGCCGCCCCCGGACGCGCTGGCCGTGCTCCGGGCGCACGCCTTCGCGCAGGGGGCGACGCTGGAGGCCGTGGCGCACGACGTCGTGACGCGGCGGCTGTCGTTCGCCGGCACCGAGACCGTCGAGTCGCGCCGCTCCGACGAGACCTGAGGGGCTCAGTCCGTCCGGAGCGGCGTGAGCAGCCCCTGGACCGTGGCGCGACGGTCCAGGTCCTGCCGGTGCGCGACCGCGACGATCTCGCGGGCCAGCTCGCGGATCGGGACGTTGTGGTCGTTGGAGGTACGGCGCATCATCCCGAACGCGGTGTCGGGGTCCACGTCGTAGAGCACGGCGACCATGCCCTTGGCCTGCTCGATCACCCCGCGGCTCTCGGCCGCGGTGCGGATGTCGGCCGACGCGCGCGCGTCGGCGCGCTCCGCGACCACGGCGGTGAGGTCGACGACGAATCCCTCGAGCACGAACGGCCCGGCCGCCTCCTCACGCACGCCCCGCCCGACGACGGCGATCGTGAGCTCGCGGCCACGCGCGTCGAGCAGCCGGTGCACCACGGAGAACGCCTCGCCCGTGCGCGTCGCCGCCTCGAGGGCCTCGCGGGTGCGGTCGCGGTCCTCCGCGTGCACGTGGGAGAGCACAAGCTCGGTGGTGGGCACCACCTCGCGCGGGGCGAAGCCGTGCAGGACGTACACCTCGTCCGTCCAGGCCCACAGGCCGGACGCCGGCTCGAGCCTGAACTGACCGACCAGGCGCGGGGGCTCGAGCGTCTGCCCCTCGGCTGCCACGGTGTCTACGGGCAAGGTCGCCTCCGACCACATGAAGCACACCGGCCGTTCCTTGACCGGAGATGACGACCCTAGCAAGCGGCGGGCCGGTCGGGACGACGGCGGCGCGGACCGCTACGTTGGGCGCGTGCCGACACCGCCGTCGCCTCTCCGCCCCGCCCGCCGCGCCGTCCTGGGCGCGACCTTGCTCGTCGCCGTCCTCGCTCCGGCAGGATGCACCGCCCTCCCGTCGCACGCAGGCGGTTCGCTCGAGGTCGAGGTGCTGTCCACCTGGTGCGACGACGGGTGCACGACCGCCCCCGCGGCCGGCGCCGAGGTCGAGGTGCTCCTCGGCACGGACCCCGTCGACCGCGGGACGTCCGACGCCGACGGCATGACCCGGTTCGAGCTCGACTCGGTCGGCACGTTCGAGGTCGTCGCGCACGTGGGCGAGGTGACGTCGCTGCCCTCGCAGGTGGACGTCCAGGGCGGGGGCGGCCTGACCGACGTGACGATCATGGTCCAGGCACCGGGGAGTCCGTGATGTCGGCCCGACGACGGCACCCAGGCACGACGCTTCGCTCCGCCCTCGGCCGGGTGCTCGGCGTCGTCGCCCTCCTCGTGACGACGGGGATGTCGGCCGGGTGCGGGGTCTTCCCGCAGACCGCGTACTGCGGCTCGAGCGACCCGGTGGTCACGCCCACGAGGGCGGCACCCGGCGACAAGCTCGACGTCCGGATCACCGGCGGGGGCGGCGTCGACTGCTCGACCGACCTGCCGGACCACGCCCGGTACACGATCTGGATCATGTCGCGCGTGGACGGGACGGGAGACGACGACCTCGGCACCCACTACTACTCAGCCGACCTCGCCACCCTCGACCCGGACGAGGACGGCGCCGCGCGCAGCACCGTGGCCGTGCCGCAGGACATGCCGCCCGGCCCGGCGACGATCTCGGTGGACCTCGAGAACGCCATGACCGTGTGCGAGATCGACCCGAGCATGTCGTGCGCGCCGGACCCGTTCGCATTGATCGAGATCGCGGAGTGAGCGGCCCGGGCCGCACGCCCTGCTAGGTTGCCGCGGGTGCGCAGGGTGTCGGTGGTCGGGGCGGCAGGGTCCGGGAAGTCGACGCTCACCCGGGAGCTGGCGGTGCGGCTCGGCGTGCGGCGCGTCGAGGTGGACGCGCTGTTCTGGGGGCCGGACTGGACCCCCCGCCCGCGCGACGCCTTCGAGGCGGACGTCCGGCGCGAGGTCGCCGGCGACGCGTGGGTGATCGACGGCAACTACTCCGCGCTGCTGCCGGAGGTCTGGGCGCGGGCGGACGCCGTGGTCTGGCTCGACCCGCCCCGCCGGGTCGTCATGGCGCAGGTGTACCGGCGCACGGTGGCCCGCGCCGTCGACCGGACCGAGCTCTGGCCGGGCACCGGCAACCGGCAGCGCTGGCGCGACGTCTTCGCACCCTGGCGCAAGGACGGCATCGTGCGCTGGTCGTGGGACCAGGTGGGGCGCTACCCCGAGCGGTACGGCGCGGCGATGGCCGACCCTGCGCACGCGCACCTGGAGTTCCACCGGCTGCGGTCGCGCGGCGCGGTCGACGCGTTCCTCGCGGCCGCCCGCTGAGCCCAGGTCGGCTGGTCCCGAGGTCCGCTGATCCACGGGGGCGATGACTCCATGACGCCGGGGCGGTCCACCCGTCATGACCAGAGTGGTGGGTGACATCTCGATCTCCCTGGACGGGTACGTCACCGGGCCGCACCCGGGCCCCGAGAACGGGCTGGGCGACGGGGGCGAGGCCCTCCACACGTGGGCGTTCAGCGACGACCCGGTCGACCGGGAGCAGCTCCGGTCGGCCACCGCGCGCAGCGGCGCCGTCGTGCTCGGGCGACACCTGTTCGACGTCGTCGACGGGCCGCAGGGCTGGGACGACGAGGTGGGCTACGGCGCGCTCGAGGTGGGGACGCCCCCGTTCTTCGTCGTCACGCGGCACGAGCCCGCGCGCACGCGCCTCGCGTTCTGGACCTTCGTCACGACCGGCCTGCACGACGCCGTTGAGCATGCGCGCGCTGCCGCCGACGACGTGGCCGCGGAAGCCGGCGACGACCGCGACGTCGTCCTCATGGGCGGCGGGCTCACCGTCGGGTCGGCGCTGGACGCCGGGCTGCTCGACGCCCTGGTGCTGCACCTGTCCCCCGTCGTCCTCGGGTCCGGGACACCGCTGTTCGTCGGCGGCCGACGGCACGCCCTGGTGCAGCGGACCGTGACGCCGTCGACGACGGCCGTGCACGTGGTCTACGACGTCGACGCCCGCGTGCCCGTGCGCTGATCGCCGTCGAGCACGAGGTCCGCGAGCGCCCGCCGCAGGGCGGCGGTGCCCGGGCCGGGCTCGAACGCGGGGATGCGCAGGAAGTCCTCGAGGTCGGCGCGGGAGAAGTCGCCGAGCCGGTCGGCGCGGCCGTCGCGGATGGACTCGAAGACCGTCGGGCCATGCACGAAGACCGGGTCGGTGAGCCGCAGCCCGCCGTCGGCGGCCTGGAGGATGTGGCCGGGCCGGATGTCGGCGCCGCCCCAGAGGCGGTAACGGCGGGCGCCGGCGGCGAGCAGGTCCTCGATGCGGCGGCGCAGGTCCACGACGTCGGGGTGGTCGGCGAGGTCGGCGGGCACGTCGTCGGACGGAGCGGCGTCGGTGGCGCTGGTGATGCCGAGGGACTTCACCAGGCCCAGCGCCCGGCCCTCGTCCGCGGGGTGCAGGCGCTCCATGACGACGACGTAGCCGCGGTGGCGCAGGGGCACCACGTCGTCGATCCGCACGACGAGCGGGTGCGGCCGAGCGGCGAACTCGTCGGCGAAGAGCCGGTACGCCGGGTCGAACGGCGTGACCCGCGCGGCCAGGGAACCGTCCGGGGACGCGAGCACCCACGCCCAGTCACCCGTACCGATCAGGCTCCAGCTGTGCGCCTCGAGCACAGCGCGCGCGTCGTCGGCGGTGGCGTCGGGGTCGATCGTCGGGAGCACGGCCCCAGCATCGGCCGGTGCAACCCACGCCGTCAGGTCCTTTTCGCGTACGGGAGCACGACGTAGTACCCGATGACGGTGAGCGGCGCTGAAGTGGCGCCAGGTGCTACGTCGAGGCTGCGATTGCGCCCATGTGTCGTCGTCGCCCGCCCCATACCCTGACCCGGGAACGAGCGGAGGAGATCGGGTGCTGGACGACGAGGGCGTGCGCGACACGCTGAAGCGGTGTCGGATGCTGATCGGTGCGGTCCGCGCGCCGAAGTTGCGCCAGGACCTGGCGTCGGCGCTCGACGGCGGCGCGGACGTGGGCCCGCAGGTCGCGGCGCTGCGCTGGTTCGACGACGGGGATCCCGACCAGCGTCGGCTGGCCGATGACGCCGCGGCGCTCGGCAGGCTGCTGTCGGAGCACGGGATCCTGGCGTACGGGCCGATCTCGGAGTGGCCCGCGCGGGAGCAGGACCGGCCGGGGCTCGCGCGCGCCGTCGTCGACCGGGCGTTCGTGGGCGAGCGACGCGGCTGGATGACCGAGGTCGAGCTGAACGCGCGCCTGGCGATGCTGTTCTTCGACCCGTCCGGGCTGCGCCGGTTCGCCGTGGACACCGGCATCCTGGAGCGGGAGGCGGACGGCTCGCGCTACTGGCGGGCCACTGACCAGCGCGGACTCGCTGCGGTCTAGAAGGGCGCGAGCGTCTCGAGCAGGATGGCGCCGACCATCCCGGCGAGCGACAACGAGATGACCAGCACGGGCGCCCGGCGACGCCGGCGGAGGGCGCCGACCTCCGCGCCGAGCACCCAGACGAAGAGCACGAGGGTCAGGAGCCGCCACACCACGCCGCCCACGGAGGGCGCGTCGACGACGGTGAGGACGTGCCGCCACCACGCGCTGACGAAGAGGCCGGCCACGCCCGCCTGGATCAGCGCGAGGCCCGTCACGGCCGCCGCCCGCAGCAGCCGGTCGCCGCGGTCGTCGGCGTCCGCCCCGGCGAGCTCGTAGCCGTCCGTGCGTCGCGCTGCCATCGTCGGTGGTCTCCCGCTGGTCGTGGGTGGCGCCGGTCGCCGGCGCCTGGCCGACCAGTGTCCGGCGCGGAGGCGCGAAAGTACAACCATCCTGGCGAGATTCGTCACCTCCTGACAATGATCACCAAGTGGTGATAATTTTGTGTCATGGCCTCGCCGGAACGTCGTGACCTCCTCGGGCTGCTCGGCCCGCTCTACCGCAGCCTGCGGCGCGCGGAGGACCGCTGCGCGCAGGCGGCCGGGCTGTCGATGTGGCAGTACGCGGTGCTGTCCGTCGCCGCGCGGGAGGAGGGGCTGAGCCAGACCCAGCTCGCCGACCGGCTCGGGTACAGCCGGAACCGGATCGTCGGCGACCTCGACGTCCTGCAGGCCCGCGGCCTCGCCGAGCGCCGCGCGGGCGCCGACCGGCGCCGCAACGCCATCCACGTGACCCCCGCCGGGGTCGCCACGGTCGCCGAGATCCAGGGGGCCATCTGGGCCGCCGAGGACGAGCTGCTGGCCCACCTGCCGGCGGGCGGCCGCGCGTCGTTGCAGTCGCTCCTCGAGCACGTCGGGGCGCGGCCCGAACCGAGAGGCTGATCATGGACACGTCCGCGCTGCACACGGCTACCGAGGCGTTCGCCGCCCTCGTCTCGGAGGTGACGCCCGGCGACCTCGCCGCGCCCACCCCCTGCGAGGGCTGGGACGTTGCGGACCTCTACCGCCACGTCGTCACCGAGAACGTCCACTTCGGCCAGGCCGTCGCGGGCACCGAGGGTGCGCCGTCGGACCTGGAGCAGCCGCCCGGCCTCGACCGCGTCGGCCCCGCCTGGCCCGGGCTGGAGACGACCTACCGCCGCACCGCCGGCCTCATGGAGCGCGCCTTCGCCGACGTCACCGATCCCGAGCAGCGGCGACCCGTACCAGGCGTGCGGGGCGAGCGCGCCGTCGCCGACCTCTACGAGATGCAGCTGTGCGACACCGTCATCCACACCTGGGACCTCGCCCGCGCCCTCGGCCTCGAGGACGACGACGTCGACCCCGCCCTCGCGCAGCGCGTGCTGCGGCGCATGCAGGCCGGACCCGACACCTCCCGCGGCCCCGGCCGCGCGTTCGCCGAGGTCCGCGGTGCGGCCCGCCCCGGCGCCGGCGTCCTCGAGCAGATCATCCTGCTGTCCGGCCGGACGCCCTGAGGGGCGTCGGGCCCGCACCGGGAGCCGTCGCCCGGGCCGTCAGCGCGCGGTGACGATCCCCTCGCGTCCGAGGTGCGCTCCGACGGGCCCGTCCCGCCAGTCGAGGTCATAGAGGCTGACCTGGATGCGGGTCGTCGCCGGGTGCGCGCCCAGACCGGGAGGAAGGACCGTCGCCCGGCCGCGCGAGTCCAGCGCGAGGATCTCGGGGTCGCGGACCTGCAGCTCGTCGACGACGAGGAGCAGCTGGTGGCGCCGACGCGCCACCCCGGTGACGTGGTCCCAGGGGACCTGGAGCCGGTAGCGGTCCCGCTGGACCGCGAGCCCGTCGTCGGAGACGGTGAGGGTGCGGCGCCGGGCCCGCGCCCAGGCGAACGGGACCGACAGGAGCATCACCGCGCCGAAGGCGACGGCTCCCGCGACCCCGGACGGCCCCACCAGGGCCGCGAGGCCGAAGGCCGCGGCCGTCACCGCGACGGGTGGCACGACGGCGCTCACGAGCACGACGGCCGGTCGGAGGCGGAGCTGCTGCGGCATGGGACCGAACCGTAGCGTCCACCGACGGCCCGTGGTACCGCTACTCTTCGCGTCGTGAACGACGACGTGGTCGAGCTGAAGGTCCGCTTCCGCCGACGGACCGGGAAGATCGCCATCGCGGTCGCCGCCGTGCTGGTGCTCCTCGTGACGTGGTGGACGGTCTCGGGAACGGCGGCGGTGGCGATGGGGTCCGCAGCGTCGTCCGGCGTGGGGCACTGGGACCAGTGCAAGTACGCCGACGACGATTTCTGGGCCCTGTACGCCCAGGACGAGGCGCCCGTGGCGGTCCAGACCATCCGCAACGACGGGCGGTGGCCCGTCGTGGTGGTCAGCCGGCGGCCAGAGGCCTTCCGCTTCAGCCCGCCGCCGGCCGACTTCCGGGACGACTCGATCTTCCCCGCCGATCCGGCCGACGGGGCTCCGCCGGAGTCGGAGACGTCGGACCGTGTCACCATCCCGCCCGGCCGGGAGGCGTCGATGTGGATCATCGACCCGTTCCGGCGTGTCGACGGCGCCATGGTGTTCGGCCAGACGCGCTCCAACGACCGGGAGGGTGCCGAGAGCGCGCCTGTCACCGTCTGGTCGCTCGGCGTCCCCCGCGACGTCGACATCGCCCTCCTCGGCACCCTGTGGCAGAGCCCGCTGACCAGCGACTCGTCGGACTTCCAGGACGAGCTCGCGCTGCTGTGCGACGAGTGATCCGGCGATCGGTGGGGCACCGACGTCGATAGGCTCGCGAGCGTGGACCGACCAGGAGCTCCGGTGCAAGGTCAGGAGATGTCCGCCTACCCTCCGGCTCCTCCGCTGGCGGTGGACTGGACGCGGGCCCGCGCGGCGCTGTCGACCGTCGCCCTGCTCGGGGTGGAGACGGTCATCAGCCTGGGCGTGATGTTCGGGACGGGCCTGCTGGTCTGCGTGGTGTCGGGCCCGTACGAGGACCTGCTCTCGGTGGTCGGGTGGGTGTTCTGGAGCGCTGTCTTCGCCGTCGTCACGACGGGGGCGGTCCTCGTCGTCGGGCTCCCGCTCCGCTTGGCCCGGCCCCTGCGCTCGTGGTGGGAGCGCAACGGGGAAGTCATGCTGCTGGGCGTGCTGGTGGGCGTCGCCCTCGTCGTCGGTGCCTTCGTCGCGGGGCATCCCGGCACCGTGAACGCGGACGGCGTCGAGCTGGCGGTGTACGAACCGCAGTGGGTTCTCCTGCTGGCCGGCTGGGTCGTGCTGGCGTTCTCGTGCGCGTACGTGCGCTGGCCGCGCCGCTGGACACCCCGGAGAACGACGAAGGGCCCCACGCCCGCGTGATGCGGGTGGGCCCTTCAGGTGGCGGTAGCGGTGGGCTCCAAAACGGCGCGTTGGTTCGCCCTGCTCGCTCGGGGTGTTCTGGCATCTGACCTGGTCTTTTACGGCTTCGTCCGTTGGATCGGGTTGCACCCGCCGGCTCCGATCTGCCGTCCAAAAAGGAGGCAATTCGGCGACCTACCGACCGTTAGCCGCTACGAGCTGCTGTCCGTGCTGCGACCGCGCCGTCGTGCGATCAGCGACTCCACAGTCATCCCGACGGCACCGATGACCGCCAGAAGCCAGAGCACAGTGAGGGGCGCTCGAATCCAGTCCGTCAGGACTCCTTCGGTCCACCAGATCATGAGGAACCAGGCGACGAGGAACATGCCCAGCAAGACGTGCCGCCAAACGTTGCGCAACCGGCTCGGCCCGTCCATCGGCATGACGCGAAGAGTACTGCCGACATGGGCCATGTCGGAGCCCACGCCGCGGCCGTCGTGCAGCGCCAGCAGGAGGCCCGGTGCACAGGGAGGCGCCGTACCGATAGCGGAGCATAAGAGGTCGTCGGAGGTCCGGGTCAAGGGTGGCCGCAGGCCATCGCGTAGCGACGCCGCAGGCGCCCTTGACGCGGGCCGGAGGCGGCCGGATGCTCGGCGGTCGGTACGGGGCCGGACAGCGAGACGCCGCACGTACTCAGCCACGAATTGCGGACGGTACACGCTTGGCATCACCGTCGAGCGAGGTCCCGGAGTCATAGCCCTGCTCCCGGCGATTGACGCTCGACGCTGGTCCCGCGATGATCCCCAGGCAGTGCACGCCACCGCAGACGCGCAAGTTCCTCTTTCGAGCAGCACACGCGGTGTCCTGGACCCGGAGCAAAGGTTGACAGAAGACATGGAGCAAGCTGGTCCCGAGCCAAGGTCGGCGAACCTCGGTGCCGCCGGAGGTGCGGAGCTTGCCAACGGAGACGTGATCTATCGCGTGTCACCCGGCCTCCGAGTGGGCACCGCTGTGGCCGCGCCGCTGTGGATACTCCTGTTCCTTGCCCTCACCACCGTCCCCCTTCACCCCGATGACACGCTTGGCAGCATCCTGTTCGGGTACACCCTCGTCGGGGGCGGCGGTGTCTTCGCCCTCCTGATCGGTCGCGGATGGATCCGCGTCTCTGATGAGGGGATCAGCACCCGCAACATCTTGACGTCGACGTGGGTCCCGTGGAACGAGGTGGAGGCCCTCGAGTCCGGATCGAAGGTCGGCATCGTCAAGCGCGACGGTCAGACGTGGTGGTGCTGGGCGGTCCAGCGAGCGAACATCGCTGGAATGCTCAATCGGCGCTCCCGGGTCGACCGGGTCGTCGGTGAAATCGAGCTCCGTCATGCCAGGGCCACCTCGGTCTCGGTCCCCGAGCCTGGCGACAACATCTCCCGCAGGTCGCTGATACGACCTGCGTGGTGGGAATGGATCGTCATCGCCGGGTACGTGGCCACAGCCATCGTGGGGCTCGCCGGCACTTAGGGTGCGGGCCACGCGCGGGCGCGGTTCGACGCGGGCCAGTGTTAGGCGAACGCGATGCGCCGTGACCCGCACGCGACGTACGGCGCGCAACCACGGCGGAACCACGGAAGCGACCCTCGCAAGTAGCGCCAGGCCGCGTTGTTCCTGTGAGGTACGCCGGCCGGAGCGGGCGGTGGGGTGCGCGCAGCGAGCGGAGCGAGCGAAGCGCGGGGCCCCGACGTCTGCTCCGGCCGGCGTGCCGAGCGCGGCGCATGCCGCGCCTTGAGTCAGTAGAGAAAGTCCTCACGACATGACGGCGTCAAGCAGGTCCCGCTTCAAGGCAGACTTGGACCTGACCTGCCCCTCCCCCGGGTTCGGGAAGACGCACCCGAAGCCGCGGAGACACCCTTGAGACCGGCTTACCCAGCTGAGGAGCCTCATCCGGGCGGGAATTCACCCGACGACCCGGCGCGGACACGCCTGGCCCTCTGGCGAGTGTCGGACGGTACGTGCATCATGATGAACTCATCCGACCAGGAGGCCAGAGTGAGCGTCACACTGCTAACGCGGGATCAGGCAGTCGAGCGGCGGGCAGACTTGCTGAGCCGCCTTGGATTGACCGAAGAGGAGCTCATGGGCCGAGCGCGGCGTTACGAGCTCACGATCGCCGAGCGCGACGTTGCAGATGAAGTCGAGGGCTTGACGTACCTTCTCGGAGCAACCAGCGAGCAGTGACTTTCGATCCAGATGTGCAACTAGCGCACGAAGCCGAATGCTTCGCGTCAAGTTGCACATCACTGCTTAGCAGGGTGATTCTAACTCCCTGCCCTGAGTTTGTTGCGGATGGCATGCTCGGAAACGGCGTGTTCTTTGTTAAGCAGAAGGAATCCTCCATCCCGCTTGTTCGCACAGACGGGGAACTCGTCCTCTCCTTACAGGCCAAGTTCGACTGCCGCCTCGGTGGCAAAGATCGGCAAATGAAGACCCTCAAGTCGGAGATCAAGGTTTTTCCGGCGACGGATGGCCCGGCCCGACCGCTTGTGCGCTATGACTTTGTTGAGGACCCGATCGGCGACGTTCCGGCGGCCCACGTTCAGTTTCATGCACCACATCCTGAGCTCGAGCAAGCGATGACGCGTGCAGATGCTGGCACCCGGCGCGGCAAACAGCGAAAGAAGAGGGTTGACAGCGGCAAATCTCCCGAGGCCTCAGAACTGCATTTCCCGGTTGGGGGCAGGCGTTTCCGGCCATGCTTAGAAGACGTGCTTGAGGTCCTGATTGTCGAGTTCGGGATTCGATGTGTCGATGGCTGGCGAGATGCGCTCGCAGACTCGCGTGAGCGCTATCGCTCCATTCAGTTGCGAGCCGCCGTTCACGACTCGCCTCGCCACGCGATTCAAGAACTAGCGCAGATGGGGTACCGAATTGAGTGGACGGGCGAGGGTCAAGAGCCGACGGGGAATGCCGCCAGGATGCGCGAGATGTAGCTTCCTGCCGTCGGAGCGGGCACACCCTACTCGTTTGACTCCAGCGCTCTGCATGCAGGGACAATGCGGAGCGTTTCTTCAGCACTGTGTTTCTCCTGAGGAGGTGCAGACTGCGTCCGCGACCTGCACCATCGCCTGTCGGACTGGTGTCTTCGACGCGGCCCACGGGCGGTCGGCGTGGTCACGCCCGCTTGCTCCGGCGAGCCCTCGGTAGAGGGAGTGTTTCGGCCGCGGTGAGCTTCGCGTACGCCGAGAACAGCGCCGTTAGCCGAGCCTCATCGCTGACCGGCGCCGTAAGACCGAATGCTCGGTCGACGTGCGCATCGAGCGCGCGGTGGGCCTTCAGTAGTTCTGCTGCCATCGCGAGCGGGTTGTAGTGTTCGGCGAGCGACCGCTCGGGGTGCCGCTCGCGAGCAACGAGCACACCGCGACCCGCCTCGCAGATCGCCTCACGCCTCTTGGCGTCGACCGCGGGGAGCGGGAACGTGTTCCAAGTCAGGGTGTTCGCGAAGTTCGGATCGGATTTGATCCGGCCCCCGACAGCCTTCTGCCAGGTGATGAACATGGACGACGAGAGTATGGCGAACGCGAACCCGTCAGGGTCCTCGCACTTGTAGACCTTGTTTCCGGCGACGATGTCAGGACTGAGGTAGGCAACTGTCGCCCAGCGGCGCGACTCGGTGAATACCGACGGGATTCCGACGTAGGGAACGGTCGGTTGGGAACGCTGCCCGAAGAGGTACGGAGTCTGTGCCATCTCTCGTGTCGATGCCGCGGACGACTCACGACGGACGTCTGCCACCAGCTTCAGTCTGGTGCGAAGCACCTCAGACTTCGCAACGTCGGCCGGATCGAGGTCCTCCATCCACAGGCACCACCGCTTGAGGTCGTTGATGAACTCCTTGCCCATCAGGAATGGGCGAAGGTACTTCGCCGCGATCGGATCGGCGGCGACCTCCGCGTACTCATCGGGGGTGACCAACAAGTGGCCTCCATCGCGCGGCATGCTGCCCATCGACACGCTCGGAAGCCCAGACGCCAACGGCACGCGACGCTGCTCGACGAGGATGTTCGGTCCGTCAGCGAGGTAGGCGTTGATGCGCTGGGCGACCACGTGTCGAGTCGGTTCGCCCCGCAGCGCCTCGTAGTCGTAGAGCCAGGCGGGCCGGCGCGGGTGCTTGTCGAAGCCGATGATGACGCAGTGCACGGCCGCGGCGTCCGGGGCCTCGGACGTCCATGCGAAGGTGCGGTGAGCGAACTTGATGCGCCAGCCAGCGGCGAACACTGGTCCGAAGAGCGCGGGGACGGGCTCGCCTTGGGTGATCGAATTCGTCGAGACGAAGGCGAACTCGCCCTCGTACCCGGGCTGCTCGAACAGGGCGAGGGCCTTGGCGTACCAGCCGGTGACGTAGTCAAGTCGGCCGATGTCGTTGCGTCCCCACACGGTTCGAAGCTCGGTCGCTTGGGTGTCGCTGCGTGAGGCGTGCCCGAGGAACGGCGGGTTGCCCAGCACGTACAGGTGCTCGGAGGGCTCGACGACGGTCGCCCAATCGAGCGTGAGCGCGCTCTGCCCTGCCCGGATCGTGTCGATCTTGTTTAGCGGCAGGGTGTCCGGGCCCTGGCCGAGCGCGAGCTCCATAGCCTGATTCGCCTGGTGCTCGACGAGGTGCAGTGCCGTTGCCGCGATCCTGGCTGGCCAGTCGTCAATCTCGATGCCGTGGAAGCTCTCCAGGCGGACGGGAAGGTCCGCGACGTCGAACATCAGGGTGGCCTCGTGTCCGCGGACGCCGAGCTCTTGCAGCCGCGTGAGGACGGCGAGGTCGAGCGCGCGCATCTCGCGGTACGCGACAACGAGGAAGTTTCCGCATCCACACGCGGGGTCGAGGAAACGCATCCTGCCCATGTCACGACGCAGTTCTCGCAGCTTCTTTGCGTCGTGGAGCTGGTCCGTGTACCGCTGACGCAGCTCGTCGAGGAACATCGGGCCGATGAGCTTCAGGATGTTCGTCTCGGTCGTGTAGTGCTCTCCGAGCTCGCGTCGGGCCTTCTTGTCCTTCACTGCCTGGAACAGAGAGCCGAAGATCGCCGGCGAAATCGCGGACCAGTTGAACGTGCACGCGTCCAGCAGGCGACGTCGCATCGCTGCGTCGAAGGACGGGATGGGCAGGTTTTCGACGAACACGCCGCCGTTGACGTACGGGAAGCGGCCTACGAGCTCGTCGAGGTTCCGCTGGCGCCTGCCAGGGTCGGTCGCCATCACCTGGTAGAGGTGCGTCAACTGCGATCCGAGGTCGGAGCCGTCCTCGGAGGTACGGGTCGCGACGAACTCGTAGAACAGGTCCCGCTCCCACACACCAGCGTCGTCGGCGTAAAGCGCGAACAGCGTGCGCACGAGAAAGACGGATGCCTCGTGGTCGCCGTATCCGGAGCCCTCCAGGCCCTCCCACAGCTCGGCCATGATGCGCGCCGCCTTGACTGAGGCCTTCTCCTGGTCGGTCGAGCCGAACTGGCGCACGCCATAGCCGGCGAAGAACGCCATCCGCTCGGCGTTGGAGGGGAAGTCCGCGAGCGTGAACTCAACCGCGCCGGGCACGTCACCAGCGACTGCTTCGGCGTGGAGGTCGAGCAGTCGGAAGCGGCGGAAGTCGGAGGTGATGACCCACCGCGGCATCTCCGCGTCGCTGAGCGAGTCCAGGTAGTCGAGCGCTTGCTTCTCAGCCTCGACAAGATCCTTGCCAGCAGACTTCATCTCGATCGCCGCGACCCCTGGGACCAGTGCGTCGATGTAACCCCGGGCACCGCTCGAGGAACGCTTCGCGCGGAACTCATACAGCCCTGCGCGGGTCGCGGTGATGCCGTACACAGCGAGCAGGTCCCGCACGAACGACTGTGCCTCACCCCGCTCGTATCCCTCGGCGTCTCTCCAGTCATTGACGAACCCTGCAGCGCGTGTCCGGATCTCGTTCAGGGACGGGGGCTTCGGCATGGTCTGGAGGGTACTGCTGGCTGCGCCAAGAGGATGTCTGCCACACGCTTCTCCGTCGGCCCCGTTCAGCCGGTCTCCTGGCCCGGGTGCAAGGATGAGGCTATGGACGCGGGCGGTACTGAGCTCTGGAACACCACGGAGGTTGCCAAGTTTCTCGGCGTGAAACCGGGGACTGTGAGCGCGTACCGCCATCGTGGTCAGATGCCGGCACCGGCGCGGACAGTTGGGGCACGGACACACCTATGGGACGCGGCGACCATCCGAGCGTGGCGCGCGGAGCGCCGAGACGGTGCGGATGCTGAGACCAGTAATCCGCCTCGTAGGACGGACTCGCACGAGTGGTTGGTCCACGGTGAGCGTGACCTCTACTCGTCGGAGTGGGTGCGGCTCAGCATGGTCGATGTCGAGCCGCCGAGCGGCGGGCGCTTCGAGCACCACGTTGTGACGATGCGGCCGGCCGCGATGACTGCTGTTCTTGATAAGGAGGGTCGGCACGTCGGGCTGATCTGGCGCCATCGGTTCGCGCCCAATGTGTGGAACTGGGAGCTTCCCGGGGGGCTCGTCGATGACGGCGAAGATCCGGCGGAGGCCGCTCGCCGCGAGCTGGTCGAGGAGGTCGGACTGCGCGTCGAGGGACTCCGGCACCTGGTCACGTTCGAGCCGGTGATCGGGATGGTCCGGAGTCCGCACCACGTGTACGCCGCGACGGCCCTTGATGGCGCTTCGACTCCGACCGAACTCAACGAGGGGAGCGGGCTGCAGTGGATCGCCCTCGACTCGATCCGCCGGCGCATCGAGGACGGTGAGGTCCAGAATTCGGGAACCCTCGTGGCGCTACTGCACTTGCTCGCCTTCGGCACCGAGTAGCGCCAGGATGCGGGAGCGCTGACGCTTCGATCCGGTCGCGGAAGACAACTTGGACGCGTGTTGCGCGTGGTGGCGTGCTGCGTCGGCTTGCCTGGCAACCGTGTAGGCAGTTGCCAGGTCAGCATGGAGGCCCGCCGCGGCTCGGTTGAAATCGGGGTCGAGCCGGCTCAGAGCGTCGTTGAGGACCTGTATCGCCTCCGGATGCCCGAGCCGGGCGAGGCAGCTCCCGCGCCATCGGGCGAGATGTGCGGAGTCCAGAACAACGAACGGGACGTCGTCGCCGTCGAGGGCTTCAGCGGCCCGGTCGAGAAGGCCAAGCGTCGTCGATGTGTCGCCGGCTGCCGCGTGCGCCTCGGCCTCCGCCGCGAAGAGCCAGGACCGAACCACGCCCGGAACGCTTGTGCCGGCCATCTGGCGCGCCGCTTCGAACTGCTTGATCGCCCTCGACGTCCTACCGGCGTCGAGCAACGCGTATGCCTGCTGAGCGGTCACGTGGGCGGCGACGGCGTTGTCTCCGGCCTCGGCGGCCAGAGCTCGGGCTAGGTTGTGCAGGCGCCACGAATCGGAGGCCCTCCCGAGGTCGAGTGCCAGCCATCCCGCAAGTGCGGCGGCCTCGGCGCCAGTTGTGGCCATCCCTTCTCGGACGGCTCCGAACTCTGCCCACTGAACGAGGTCAGCCACGTTATGTGCGTGCGCTTCAGCCTGTCCGAGCAGCCTTCGGGCGCCCAGGCGACGATCCAGGACGCGGAGGCTCTGGGTCTGCATTTCGAGCCGGTCGACGAGCTCGGCGTCCACCACTGACGATTCTGCCCGGGCGAGCAAGTCCAGGAATTCGTCTGGGGAGTCGCTCCGTGTATTGACCTGCGCTACTCCGAAGGTCCGCGCGAGCAATGCGGCGTACTCGTCGCTTGGCCTCCGCTCGCCGTTGACCCACAGTCGGATCATCCGTTTCAGGCTGTCGTCCCCGGGCAGCTTGGCGCCGTCAGTGGCTGCGGTCCGTCGCATGGCCGCGATGAGGCGCGAACGGCTCCAGCCGCGCGCTGCGCACATCGCCCCGATGTCGAGCGAGTCCCCTCCGAGTCCCCCGGAGTCCTCTGCCGTGGTCGGTTCCACCTTGCCCAGTCTGTATCAGGCAGTGCTGGTCGGCAGCACTTGCACCCTACAGACACAGTCTGTACGGTCGACCTAGGCAGATACAGAGTGTGTCTGTAGAAATCGCGAAGGAGTGGGCACGATGGCGATGCAGAAGCGATTCCCCGTCGATCACGCGATGGTCTTCCCCAACGGCGCTTTCCTCCACGGTGAGGTCACGGCGGTGGCGGACTTCAACGCTCCTGCCGGGCCGGAGGGCCAGCGTCCGCAGCAGCGAGACAAGGACACCGACCTGCCGCTGTGGCAGTGCGTCGTGATCGACGGCGACGAGGAGGCCGGGCGGCGGGACATCGGCGTGACGGTGAAGATCGCGGCGAAGTACCAGCCGGTGCCGCCGGAGAACAAGTCCCCGATGCCGTGGACGCCGGTGGAGTTCGTCGGCCTGACGGCGCTGCCGTACGTGGACGATAACGGCACCCGTCCCCGCATCGCCTGGTCCTTCCGAGCCAGCGACCTGGTCGCTCCCGGGCAGGGCCGCACCGAGGCGAAGCCGCCCGAGGCCAAGGCCGAGTCCAAGGCGGCGGCCTGATGTCCACGCCCGTGAGCGGTGGGCTCGCGCCTGCGGAGCTGCTGCAGGTCGCTGGGGACCTGGTCGAGTGGGTCGGCGGCCGGGTCGGGTACCTCGCCCTCGGACGCACCTGCGTGAGTGTGCATGTCGACTCCCAGGAAGATGCCGAGCACCTGGCCCGCCTGCTGTCGCTGGGCGAGGTGACCGAGTACCCGCCCGAGGAGCACGCCCGAGGGTTCACGGTCTGGTCCTCGATGTCCGGGGTCGAGCCCCGGTTCGCGGTGCACTATGCCGGCGAGCTCGTCCGACCGGTGCGCGCGTTCCCTCCGGTCGAGCCGTGGTGGGACGACCTCGACGACCGTCCGACCGGTGGGGCGGAGGCGGCGTGATGGACGCGCTCGGCATGGCGTGGGTCGTCATCCGGACGGTCGCGGGTGCGGTGTGGCACCTGGTCTGGTGGACGCTGCGGTCCTGGCGGCTGCTGCTGGCCTGCGTCGTGCTGGGCAACGTCCTGCTCATCCTCGATCACCGCCTCGCCGGCTACGCGGTGATGTGGTGCGTCCCGGCGTTCTGCCTGCTGCGCGCGGTCTGGTCAGTCGCACACCCACTGTCCTATGAGGCGGTACTCGGCGGGCCGATCCGGCGTCGCGGGTGGCGTCGGTACTTGCGCAAGCAGTGGCCGAAAATCGCCGACCGTTGCGGCCTGGCGACCTCGGACTCCGACGACGGGGCACGGGTGATCCCCCTCCTGCGCCGTGTGCGCACCTCGGGGAACACGCTCACCTTCCGGGTCCGCCCCCGCGTGGGACACACCGTGGACGACGTCGCGGCCGCGGCCGAGGCCATCGCGACGTCGGTCGGAGCCGAAGCGGTCGAGACCCAACGGATCGGCGGCGGGTGGCTCGAACTGTCGCTCACGATGCGCGAGCTGCTGCACGTGCCGACCCTGCCGGTGATCCCGTCCGCGATCGAGACCGGCGCGGTCACCCTCGGTCGCACCGCCGACGGGTCACTGTGGCGTCTCGACCTCGCGGCCCGGCACACCCTCGTCGTGGGCCGCTCCGGGTCGGGGAAGGGGTCGATCTTCTGGGGCATCGCTGGGAACCTCGCCCCGGCCTCGCACGCCGGGATGGTAGAGCTGTGGGGCGTCGATCTCAAGGGCGGCGTCGAGGTCTCGGTGGGGGTGCCGATGTTCTCCCACGTTGCCATGAACGAGCCAGACGCGGTCCGGCTCCTCGGCGACTTGCACCGCGTGATCGTCCACCGGCAGAGCCTCATGCGTGGCCTGGCGCGCACGTTCACCCCTTCACCGGGCGATCCCGTGCACGTGCTGATGATCGACGAGCTCGCCGTGCTGACCGCCTACGCCTCCAAGGACGTCGTCAACGAGGCCGCGACCCTGTTGAAGCTGATCCTGACCCAGGGGCGTGCGTTCGGGGTCATGGTCGTGGCGTTCGTGCAGGACCCGCGCAAGGAGACCGTGGGCATGCGCGACCTGTTCACCCAGACCATCGCGCTGCGCCTCGCGTCGGCGTCGGAGACGCGCATGGTCCTCGGAGAGGGCATGGCTGCCGCGGCGCCCGCCCACCACGTTGCGACCACGATGCCCGGCGCCGGGTACCTCGTCGGAGACGACGGCCACGTCGAGCGCGTACGCGCGGACTACTGGGCCGACGACTTCATCCGCATGGTCGCCGCCACCTACCCCGCACCGCCCGCGCCCCCGCTGCCCGCCGAGTCCGAGGCGGGCTCCCCCGTGGGCGATGACGTCCCAGCGGAGGCCCCGGGCGAGACCGTGGAGACGGCGCCGCGTCCGCGCACGCCGCGCAAGCGGTCCCCTCGCAGGTCGACCGTCGAGCGGGATGCCGAGGTCGCCTGATGAACGCGGCCACGACGACGGCTGAGGGCTTCTGGGGGCATTCCCCCGAAGTCCCCCTCGACCTGGCCGACCTCACCGACGTGCAGGCCGCTGGAATCGTGGCCCGCCTGCGCGACCGCACGGCGGGAGCCTTCGCCGAAGCCGCCGCCCGCACTGGCTACTGCTCCCACCCCGTCCGGTTGCAGGGCACCTCGACGACGATCGACGCGGCGACGGGTGAGGTGCTGTCGCAGTTCAGCTCCGCCGACACCCCGCTCGGCACCCTGTACCGGGCATGTGGCAACCGGCGCGAGTCCGTCTGCCCCGCCTGCTCCCGCGTCTACGCCCGCGACACGTTCGAGATGATCCGCACCGGCCTGCTGGGCGGCAAGACCGTCCCCGACACCGTCGCGGACAACCCGCTCGTCTTCGCCACCCTCACCGCACCGTCGTTCGGGCGCGTCCACGGCACCGGAGGCAAGCACGGCGGCGGACGCTGCCGCCCCCACGGCATCGGCGTCTGCCCGCACGGTCGCCCGCGCTCGTGCACCGCCCAGCACTCCGACACCGACCCCCTCGTGGGTGGGCCGCTGTGCGACGCCTGCTACGACTGGCACTCCGCTGTCGTGTGGCAGTGGCACGCCCCCGAGCTGTGGCGCCGCTTCACCATCGCCCTGCGCCGCCAGGTCGCCGACCGCCTCGGCGTCCGCGAGTCCGCCCTGCGCGACGTCGCGTCGGTTCAGTTCGCCAAGGTCGCCGAGTACCAGGTGCGCGGCCTCGTGCACTTCCACGCCCTCATCCGTCTCGACGGACCAGATGGGCCCGGCTCCCCCGCACCCTTGAATGGCGAGACCCTGGCCCAGGCTGCCAGGGACGCCGCACGGGCTGTCGTGGTCACCGCTCCCCCGGTCGACGGCGGCGACGTCCCGCGCGTGCTGCGCTTCGGCAAGCAGCTCGACGTGCGGTGCGTGCGCTCCGGCGTGCCGGACAACGACGACGGCACCGACGACCTGCGCCCCGAACAGGTGGCCGGCTACCTCGCGAAGTACTCGACCAAGGGAACCGGAGCCGACCCGTCCGCCCCGCGACCGCACCACCAGCGCCTCATCCGCACCTGCCGCTGGCTCGCGGAACGCGCTCGTACCGCGTGCCGAGGGCTCGCAGGCCCGGACCCCGAGGACGACGACGGCTGCCTGTGCGGGCAGTGCGCCGACAGCCCCTACCGGCTGCTGACCAAGTGGGCGCACATGCTCGGCTTCCGCGGCCACTTCTCCAGCAAGTCCCGGCGGTACTCCATCCCCCTCGGCCGGCTCCGCCGAGCCCGCGCACGGTTCCAGAAGCTCAAGGCCGACGCCGACCGCGACGGCACCCCGATGGACACCGCCGACCTCGAGAACCGCCTGCTCGCCGACGACGAAGGCACGACGCTCGTCATCGGGCACTGGACGTACGCCGGAACCGGCTGGACCAACCCGGGAGACAAGGCCCTCGCCGACGCCGCTGCCGCCCGTGCCCGCGAGTACGCCCAGTGGAAGGCCAGCCGTACCGCATGACCCGCAACGACGAGGGACAGAAGAACGGACACGGGAGGGAATTGCAATGAGCACCACGAGCGTGAACCAGATCGACAGAGCGACCACCCGTCGGCGCCTGATGACGCCGGACGAGCTCGCCGAGTACCTGGGCGTGAGCCTGCACTGCGTGTACGCGTGGTCGAGCCGCGGCGGTGGGCCGAACGTGGTCCGCGTCGGCGCCCGCCTGCGCTATCGGCCCGACGACGTCGAGGCGTGGCTGGACCGGGTCACCGACGACCACGCGGTGGGCTGACCGATGCCTCGCAAGCCCATCGAGCCGGGACGCTGGGGGCAGATCCGCCGCCGTGAGATCTCCCCCGGCGTCTGGCGGGCGCAGGCGCTGTACCGCGACTTTGCCGGCGTGCTCCACAAGTACGAGGCCCGCGGACCGTCCGGTGCTGCGGCGCAGCGTCGCTTGGAGGACAAGCTGCACCGTTCGAGCGCGGACGGTACGACCAGCGGTGGCGCCGCCATCACGCCGGAGTCCCGGATGACGGTCGTCTTCGACCAATGGGTCTCAGAGAAGCGGGTCGAGGGGCAGATCA
Source organism: Isoptericola sp. NPDC060185 (assembly GCF_042728595.1). Lineage (NCBI taxonomy): Bacteria > Bacillati > Actinomycetota > Actinomycetes > Micrococcales > Promicromonosporaceae > Isoptericola > Isoptericola sp. NPDC060185. The sequence goes on from NZ_JBHWYY010000004.1 coordinate 50,832, forward strand.
CGCCGCAGTCGCTCACGACGTACCTCGGCGTGCTGGAGCGGGACCTGCGTCCGGCGTTCGGCGCACTGCGAGTTCGGGAGGTGACTCCGGTCGCGGTGAACCGGGTGCTCATGGCGCTGAGCGCGGCGCGGAAGTTCGACACCGCCCGGCAGGCTCGCAACGTGCTGTCGCAGGTGATGATGATGTGCGTCCGGTACGGGGCGGCGCCGTTCAACCCGGTGCGGGACGCCGTGACGGTGCGCAAGCCTCGACGCGACGAGGTCCGCGCCCTCGGGCTGGAGGACATCGCCCTGCTGCGCAAGGCCGTCCGCGAGTGGGAGAACCGCCCCGCGCTCCCTCGCGGTCGGCGGAACATCACGCTGCTGCCGCAGATCGTGGACACGATGCTCGGCACCGGGCTGCGGATCGGTGAGTGCCTGGCGCTGCGGGAGGCGGACCTCGACCTCGAGGCTCTGATCCCGACGCTCACCGTGACGGGCACCATCGTCCGCGTCGAGGGGCGGCTGCTGCGGCAGTCCAAGCCCAAGTCGGACACGTCGCGCCGCACGATCACGCTGCCGGCCTTCGTCGTCGCCGCCATCACCGAGGCGCTGGACCTCGGGCTCGACGGCGGTCCGGACGACCTCGTGTTCCCGTCGACCAACGCCACGCCGCGCGCACCGAGCCGGATCCGCGACCAGCTCCGCGACGCGCAGGCCGCCATCGGAACCAAGGTCACGCCGCACGACTTCCGCCGCACCGTCGCCACCCAGGTCGCCAACTCGACCACCATCGCGAACGCGACCGCGCTGCTCGGTCACGCCGACGAGGGCACCACCGTGCGGCACTACGTGAAGCGGACCCACGTCGCCCCGGACCTGCGGACGGTGATCGACCAGCTCGTCACCCAGGCGTCGACGTCGGGCGTCCCGGAAGGGAAAACGGAGTGAAAAGGGAGTACGGGAAACGACGAAGGACCCCACAGCCGCAGGAATGTGCGGGTGGGGCCCTTCGGGTGGCGGTAGCGGTGGGATTTGAACCCACGGTGGACTTTCACCCACACACGCTTTCGAGGCGTGCTCCTTAGGCCGCTCGGACACGCTACCTCGCCGGTCGGACCGGCCCACCGAGGATACCCAATGGATCGGCAGACTCGAAATCCGGACGGCGGCGGGCGGGACGGACCGCCCGCCCCCGGGGGGTGGGGGGGGGGGGGGCCGCGGGGGAGGCGGCGGGCGGGCCCGCGGGCCACGCGCCCGGCCCGGCGGTGGGGGGGGGC
>NZ_JBHWYY010000004.1:52099-153291 GCF_042728595.1 Isoptericola sp. NPDC060185
TTTGGGCCGCTCGCACCCCCCCCCGCGCGGGGGGCCCCCCCCCCCCGCGCAAACCCTCTGTTCCGCCACACTCTATACCCGGCGGGGGGGGGGGGGCCCGCCCCCCCCGCCGCCGTCGGTTCAGGGGGTCAGGCGCACGGGGTCAGACGCAGGGCGCGCCGGCGTCCCAGGCGCCGGTCACGTCGGTGCCGGGGCGCTCGCCCTTGGCGTACCAGAGCGCCGTGTGGTTGACGCCGGCGCGGGAGACGACGTCGCCCTTGCGGTAGACGGTGCCCGCGTCCCACGCGGGGGCGCAGTCGGCGGCCGCGGGGGCCGGGACGGTGCCGCGGGGCCCGATCTCCTCCCACGGTCCCTGCTTCTTCGTGACGGCGCCGGGCTCCTCGGCGCGCGTCCACCAGCGGGCGCGGTACTCGACGCCGTCGTGCGCGACGACGTCGCCCTTGGTGTAGACGCCGGTGGCGTACCAGGGGTCCGCGCCCTCGCCCACGACCTGCGGGCCGGGGGTGGCGGCACGGAAGGTGCCGGCGAGCGCCGACCCGAGCTGGTTGCGATAGTCGCCCGCGATGTCCCAGAAGTAGGCGCCACCGAAGCCGTTCTCGGCGAGCCACTCGGCCTTGGCGGTCACGGAGCGCGGGGTGTCGAGGCTCCACCACTGGTCGCCGTCATACCGGTAGCCGGCGGCGGCGGCCTCGTCGTAGTACTCGCGGCCGACGTCGTGCAGCGCGGAGTAGTTCTTCTGCCCGAGGGAGCCGGTCGCGGCGGCGCCCGGGGTCGCGTCCTTCACGCCCTCCCAGCCGTACCCGTACGCGGCCATTCCGAGCACGAGCTGGTCGCCGTCGTACCCGGCGGCGCGGTAGGCGCCCAGCAGGCCGTCGGCGGCGAGGCCCCAGTTCGCCGACGACCCGTCCGGGTTGCTGTACGGGTGCAGGTTGCCCTGGTGGCCCGTCTGCGTGGCGGCCCACGGCCCGGTGTAGTCGTAGCCCTGCACGTTGAGGAAGTCGACGACGGCCGCGAGGCGCGGGTCGTCCCAGCCGCCCTGCGTGCGCGGCGCCCAGCCCGCGGGCGCGAAGCCGGTCAGCAGGTAGTGGTCGCCGGTGTCGGCGGTGCGCTCGTCGAGCTTGGCGCGGAACAGCTCCATGAGCGCGAGGAAGTTCTCCTTCTCGACGTCCGGGTACGTGGGCGCGTGCTCGCCGTCGGCGGCGGGCCACTCCCAGTCGATGTCGAAGCCGTCGAAGATGCCGGCCGCGACGCCGGCGCCGCCCTGCGCCCCCACCTGGGGCAGGTTGCCGTCGAGGTAGGTGTCGATGCAGGAGTCGACGAGGCGCTCGCGCGACTCGGCGGTCAGCGTCGCTTCGGCGAAGTTGTCGGACCAGGTCCACCCGCCCAGCGAGATCATCACCTTCAGCCCGGGGTAGGCGGCCTTGAGCTTGCGCAGCTGGTTGAAGTTGCCGGCGAGCGCCTGGTCGGCGGAGTCGGCGACGCCGTCCACGGAGTCCTCGGCGTCGACGATCCGCAGGTAGTCGTTCTGCGGGTCACCCTCGGGCCCCTCCGTCCCCTGCGCGTCGGTGATGTCGCAGACGAGGTCCGACGTGACGTTGCCGAACGCGTACGTGAGGTGCGTGAGGTCGGCTGCGGCGCCGGTGCGCGCCAGGTCGGCCACCTCGTAGTCGTGGGTCTCGGTGGCCCAGGCCGGGTAGTAGCCGAGGGTCTTGTAGCCGTTGACGCCGTCGGCGTCGTGCGCGGACGCCCCGCTCGCGGTGGGCGACGACGGCGCGGGCGCGGCGGACGCCCCGGCGGCGGTGAGCCCGACGACGGCGACGGCCGCGACGAGCGTGAGGGCGCCGTGGCGGCGCGGGGACGGTCGGTGTCTCATCGGGAGCCTCGTTGCTTCCTCCGGGCGCACCCGGATACGGGTTTGTTCGGGCTCCTGCACAATACCGTGGCCGTCAGCCAGTGACCAGCCCCTGCCCAGGTCAGCGCTACCGCGCCGGGGTGCCGTCGTCCCCCCGGTCGAAGGCGCGCGCGTACAGCTCGGCCGCCTCGTCGACGACGGCGCGGTCCACGGACGCGACCGGGACCGTCCCGACCAGCAGCGGCTCGCAGTCCGGCCCGCGGCCCGCCACCGTCCCGGTGAGCACCCACGGGAAGCGCTCCGGCGTCATGAGGTGCGCGTACTGGCAGAGCTGCCGCGCGACCCAGTGCTCGGGCGGCCGGTCCCACCAGGGCTCCGGGTCCAGGGGGTTCACACTCAGGCCGGGCAGGAGGCAGCCGCTCTCGTGGTCGCGGCTCTCGGCCGCCTCGTCCGCCTCCGGCCCGGCGCTGAACCGCACGTACAGGGGCGCGCCGACACCGAGCAGCTCGACGACCTCCCGCAGCGACCGCAGCCGCGGGACGTCGTCGAGCGAGCGCGGTGTGCCCGCCGGATGCAACGCCATCCGACCTCCTCGACCGACAGACCCGACCGACCGGCGGGCCGGCGACTCAGAACACCGGCTTGCCGCCCGTCACCCCGAGCACGGTGCCCGAGACGTAGCTCGCGTCCCGCGGCGAGGCGAGGAACACGAACGCCGGGGCGACCTCACCGGGCTGCCCGGCGCGGCCGAGCGGGGTGTCCTGGCCGAACTTCTGCACCTTCTCCTCGGGCTGCGTCGCCGGCTGCAGCGGGGTCCAGATCGGGCCCGGCGCGACGGCGTTCACGCGGATCCCCCGCGGCCCCAGCTCGGCGGCCAGGTTCACCGTGAGGTTGTTGATCGCCGCCTTGGTCGACGCGTAGTCGAGCAGCGACGTCGACGGCTCGAACGCCTGGATCGACGAGTTGTTGACGATGCTCGACCCCGCGCCCAGGTGCTTCAGCGCCGACTGCGTGATCCAGAGCAGCGCGTAGAGGTTCGTCTTCAGCACGCGGTCGATCTCGTCCGTGGTGACGTCCTCGACGGACTCGCGCCGCGCCATCTGGAACCCCGCGTTGTTCACCACGACGTCGAGGCCGCCGAGCTGCTCCACCGCCCGGTCGGGCAGGGCCCGCGCCGTCGCCTCGTCCGTGATGTCGCCGGGCAGCAGCACCACGACGCGGCCCGCCTCCCGGACCCAGCGCGCCGTCTCCTGCGCGTCGTCCTCCTCCTCGGGGAGGTAGCCGATAGCGACGTCGGCGCCCTCGCGCGCGAAGGCGATCGCCACGGCGCGCCCGATGCCGGAGTCCCCGCCGGTCACCAGGGCCCGCAGGCCCTCCAGGCGGCCCGAGCCGCGGTAACTGCCCTCACCGTGGTCGGGCGTGGGGTCCATCGCGCCGGTGAGCCCGGGCGGGTCCTGCTGCTGGGCGGGGAACGACTGCGGTTCGTCGGCCATGCTGACCTCCTCGGTCGTGCGGTGCTGGGTCGGTCGTCGCGGTGGCGTCACGCGGCGCGACGACGGGCGAGCTGCGGCTCGTGCACGTGCGGACGCTTGGCCGGCTTGACCTCGTCGAGCGCCTCGCGCACGCCCTCCTTCGCGCGCCGCCCGAACCCGTCGGCCTTCGCCAGGTGGGCCATCATCTGGGTCGCGGCCTCGCGCAGGGTGGCGCCCGTCGCGCCCGCGGCCTCGGTGAGCATGCTCTCCGCCTGCTCGTCGGTCACCCCGTGGACGGCCATGAGCACGCCCTTGGCACGCTCGATGGACGCGGCGGAGACGAACGCGCTGTCGATCGCGCGCCGCACCTCACGCTGCACCGCCTCGCGCTGGACCGGGGTGACGTCGACGACGTACCCGGCCACCTCGGACGCGCCGACGTCCCGGCTCCGGCGGGCCTGCGCCGTGAACAGGAGGGTGCGGGTGCGGCCGTGCGCGTCCACGATGCGGCGGGCGGTCGTCACCGGACCGCCCAGGGCCAGCGTGCGGACGGCGTCCCGCACCACGCGCTCGCGCTCATCCGGGTGCAGGCGGCCCTCCAGGGTCGCGGCGCCCGGTTCGAGCTCGCCCGGCTTGTGCCCGAACATCACGTCGACCTCGTCGGACCACCACCAGCGCCCGGAGGCAGGGTCGGCCCGGTAGCTGCCGGTCAGCAGGTTGGTCCCGACCGCGAGCGCCTCGACGACCTGCTCCGCGGTGGGATGGTCGGAGTCGGCGGGAGTCGTTGTCGTCATCATGACCTCCGGATGAAGAAGGGAGGGATGGTGCCGCTTCCTGACGCCGGTCCTCACGCTAGCCCCACGGCCGGGAGTCGTCCACACGTCGTGGCCCGCGGCCTCGCCGGTATGGCATCACCCGGCGTCGAAGCGCTCCTCGCCCTCCGCGTCGGGGTCGTCCTTCGGCTTCTCGCCCGGCACGGCACCGACGTCCGCGGCGCGGCCGTCGTGCACCGCGCGCTCGCGCTCCGCCTGACGACGCGGGTCGTCCGGTCGGGACGCGTCCTCCCTGCGGTCCTCGCCGTCCGTGCGGTCCTGGTGTGCGGGGTTCTCGCTCATCGTCACTCCTCGCTCGCGGTGTCGTGCGGCACCGGGCGCTCGCGGCGCGGCACTCGAGGGGGCGGCCGTTGCTGGACCTCCCGCCACCGTAACGCGGGGCAAGCGCGGCCACCCGGGGCACCGGGACGTGCGGCGAGCAACCGGCGCGCGCCCTACCGTCGTGGCGAGGCGTCGAGTCAGGGCGCCTCGGCCGACGTCGCGACCGGCACGGTTCGCCACGAGGAGGCATGATGCCCGCCCACTCGACCGCACCTCCGACCGCCCGACCGCTGCCGCGCCTGGCCGCGCGGCTGGAGCACGCCGCGCGCCTCGACCCGCTGGCCGGGCTGTACGAGCGGATCTCGCGCACCGTCGTCCCCGCCCCGAGCCGCGTCCGTGACGAGCTGCGCGGCCGGTCCGTCGGGCACCCGCTGCACGGCGTGCTCACCGACCTGCCGATCGGGCTGTGGGCCGGCGCGGCCGCGCTCGACCTGACCCGCCCGCCGGGCCACACCGGCGCCGCCCGCCGCCTGGTCGCCCTCGGGCTCCTCGCGGCGCCGCCGACCGCCCTCACCGGCCTCGCCGATTACGGGGCGCTCAGCGCGCCGGGGAGGCGCGTGGCCGCCCTGCACGCCACGTGCAACGGGATCGGGACCCTCCTGGCCCTCGCGTCGTGGCGGGCACGACGCGCGGGCAGCGACGGCCTGGGCACCCTGCTCACCCTGGCGGGCCTGGGGGCCGTCGGGGTCGGCGGCTACCTGGGCGGCCACGTGGCGCAGGCGATGCGCGAGCCGCGCCACGTCCCCGGCGCCGCCTGACGACCGGCCCGCACGGCGCCGGCCCGCCCGCAGGCCCGCGCGACGACGGTCAGCGAGGCTCGGTCGGGGACTCGGGCCGGTTCGTCAGCAGGTCGGCCAGCGCCTCGGCGACGACGCGCATGTCGCCGTTGCTCGCGGCGGCCAGCGCCACGACGCGTGCGGAGACGTCGCGCAGGGGGACGTTCGAGTGGTTCGACGCCTCACGCAGCCAGGCGAAGGCGCCCTCGAGGTCCGTGCGCATCGCGCACATGACGATCGCCTTGGCCTGCTCGATCGCTGCGCGGTTCTCCGCGGAGGCGCGGATGCTCGCCGTCGCCCGCACGTCGGCGATGCGCGCCACGGCGGGGGTCACGTCGGTGAAGAAGCCGACGAGCTCGCAGACCACGCCCGTCGCGTCCGTGCGACCCTCCCCCACGACCGCCAGGGTCCGCTCGTCGCCGTGCGCGTCCATGATGCGGTGGACGCTGCTGAACGGCTCGCCCGTCGCGCACGCCCGGCGGAGCACCTGGCTCACGCGGTCCCGGTCGTCGGGGTGCTTGTGCGCCAGGATGAGCTCCGTGGTCGGCACGACGTCGCCCGGCTCGAAGCCGTGGATGCGGAACGTCTCGTCCGACCACCACCACCGGCCCGTCGCGAGGTCGTGGCGGTACCTGCCCACCGGGTGGCTCGCGCCGAGGGCGAGCGTGCCCTCGATGTCCCACGATGTGGTGTCGGTCATGTGGATCCTCCCGTCGTGGCATACGCCGCTCGAGGTGAGCCGCCTCATGACTCCCCTCGACCGTAGCCCCTTCGTCCGCGGAGGGACAGCGCGGTCGCCCCACCTGGCCCTCCGGCGGGCGCGCTGGCGACCAGGCGCGATCGACGTGACGATCGTCGGTGCGGCCCCCGTTCGCGGGAACCGCGGGCCGGATGTCCAGCAGCGCGGCACCCGGTTCTCCCCACCGGGCGCCACGCCCCCGCAGGTGGGACGCCCGGGCCGCCCGCGCCGGGTGAGCACGGGCGGGCGGTGGTTCACTGGCGGCGTCGGTGCAGCAGCCCGCCGGCCGAGGGGCGGTCGTCCCCACGGCGAGAGGAACCCCGGTGCGCGCACTGACATGGCAGGGACGGGAGCACGTGAGCGTGGAGGACGTCCCCGACCCCGGGGTCGTGGAGCCTACCGACGCCGTGATCCGGGTGACGTCGACGGCCGTCTGCGGGTCGGACCTGCACCTGTACGGCGTGCTGGGGATGTTCCTCGACGCCGGCGACGTGCTGGGGCACGAGGCGATGGGGATCGTCGAGGAGGTAGGCGGCGACGTCGAGGGCCTCGACGTCGGCGACCGTGTGGTCGTGCCCTTCGGCATCGCCTGCGGCCGCTGCTGGATGTGCACCCGCGGGCTGCAGAGCCAGTGCGAGACGACCCAGGTTCACGAGCACGGCAAGGGCGCGGCCCTGTTCGGGTACACCCGCCTGTACGGCCAGGTGCCCGGCGGGCAGGCGCAGTACCTGCGCGTGCCGCAGGCGCAGTACGGCCCGGTCCGGGTGCCGGACGACGGCACCCCCGACGAGCGCTGGCTCTACCTGTCCGACGTCCTGCCCACCGCGTGGCAGGCGGTGGAGTACGCGGACGTGCCGGACGGCGGCAGCGTCGTGGTGCTGGGCCTCGGGCCGATCGGCCAGATGGCGGCCCGGGTCGCCAGGCACCGCGGCGCCGACGTCGTGATCGGCATCGAGCCCGTGCCCGAGCGTCGCCTCGTCGCGCAGTGCCACGGCGTCATCACGTTCGACCCCGGGGCGCCCGGCGTCCGCACCGCCGTCCGCGACCTCACCGACGGCCGCGGCCCCGACGCGGTGATCGACGCGGTCGGCATGGAGGCGCACGGCTCGCCGCTGGCGGAGACCGCGCAGAAGCTGGTGGGGCTGCTCCCCGACGCCGTCGCCGCGCCGCTGACCGAGCGCGGCGGTACCGACCGGCTCGCGGCGCTGCTGGCGGCGGTCGCGCTGGTCCGACGCGGCGGCACCGTGTCGCTGTCGGGGGTGTACGGCGGGGCGAAGGACCCGCTGCCGCTCATGCAGATCTTCGACAAGCAGCTCACCCTGCGCTCGGGCCAGGCGAACGTCCGCCGCTGGACGGACGACCTGCTGCCCCTGGTGTCGGACCCCGCCGACCCCCTCGACGTGCTCGGCCTGCGCACCCACCGGCTCCCGCTGGAGGACGCGCCCGAGGCGTACCGCGCGTTCCAGCGCAAGGAGGACGGCTGCATCAAGGTCGTCCTCGACCCCTGGGCCGCCTCCTGACCGGCACCGCCCGGGCAGCTCCGCCGCCGCGCGCCGTCACCCCGTCACGGCCTCCGTGGCGCGCCCGAGCACGACGACGAGCGCGCCCGCGACGAGGTGGTCGTCGCCGGACCGTTCGCGCGAGTCGCGGACCTCGGCCCGCAGGTCGTCGACCGCGTCGACGAACCGGCGCGCGGCCTCGTCGTCCTCCGTCGTGTCCTGCAGGGCCGCCGCCAGGGCCTGCAAGGTCCGCGCGGCCGCGGGGCGCAGCGGCGGCCCCAGCGCGACGTCGTCACGGCCGGACGCCTCCCAGTCCACCAGCAGCCGCACCACCTCGTCGACGACGCCCGCCGCGGTGCCGAGCGTCCGCGCCCGCCTGCCCTGGGACGACGCCCTCTCGCTGTGGCGGTGCGCCCGCAGGTTCCCCCGGGACGACTCCCGCGCGACGTCGACCGCCCGGCGGGCGCGCTCGATCGTCGGGACCAGCGCCTGGCGCCGGCGCTCCCACTCCGCGGCGTCGAGCGCCCCCTCGTGCTCGAGCCAGCCGGCGAGATCGTCGAGCTCCTCGGCGAGGGCGTCGCGCAGCGCGTCGAGCGCCACGTCGGACGGCGCCAGGGCCAGCGAGGGCAGCAGGAGGTTGACGCCCGTGCCGATCAGCGCGCCGACGAGGATCAGCCCGGCGAACGCGGCCACGTAGCTCGCGTCCTCGCCCTGGCCGAGGACCAGCACGAAGATCGCGGAGTTCGCGACCCACACCCCGGCGCCGCCGAGCACGCGCCACCCCGCGCACAGGAGGGCGACACCGACCACGAGCGCGACGGCGAGGACGCTCGGTGCGAGCACGGCATCGGCGACGAGCGCGATCAGCGCGCCGAGGAGCAGCGCCCCCACGGTGTGCAGCGACTCCCGCAGGGACCGGACCGGCGTCGCCGTCGTGGCGACCACGGCCCCGAGGGGCGCGTAGAACGGGTACTCGGAGAACGGCGCCGGCGCCAGCACCGCGACCGCCCACGCCAGCCCGGCCGCCACCGCGCCCCGCACCGCGAGCGACCAGCGGGGGTGCAGCACCCACGCGCGGTGCACGGCGCGCACGACCCGCCGGCCCGAGGTCTCGGTACCGGTCATCCGAGGTCCGGCGGCAGCTGCTCGTACCCCCGGGCGAGGCGGACGCTCCCGTCGTCCCCGCCGCCGCCCGCACCGTCGCCGAGGGCTTCGACGTCCGCCCACCGCACCAGGAACGTGCCGCGATGGCGGCGGCGCACGAGCTGCGGGACCGGCCACGGCGACCGCACGTCGGTCCGCTCGTAGCCGTGGAAGGAGCCCGCGCCGCGGGGGCCCACCAGCAGCCCCACCACCCGGGCGCGGCCGACGGCGTCGCGTCGCGCCTGCGCGCTCAGGGGGCCGTCGTGCTCGGGCTCCTCGCGGTCCTCCCCCGCGCCCGGGGCGCCCTCCGGCTCGTCGACGACCTCGAGCGCGAGGCGCACGTCCACGACCACGCCGAGCGGGGCACCGTCGTGGTCGACGACGGGCACGTCGAGCAGGTCGCCCACGTTCATGAGCCGGCCTCCGGATCGTGGCGACCGCCGGGGATGCGGCCGATCAGCCGGTCGCGGAGCCAGTGCTCCACCCAGTCGGCGTCGAGCCGGTCCGAGGACACGGTGAGCTCGACCGCCGTCCCCACGTGGCCGACGTCGTCCCACGCGATGCGCGGCATCCGCGACTCCGGCACCTTCCCGCCGAAGAGTCGCGTGGCCAGCAGCGGGCCGACGAGGATGGCGGCGACCTCCGCCTCCTGGCCGGCGACCACCGCGCCGCCGTCCGGCCCGGTCAGCTCCAGGTCGTCGACGGTCCGCACGGGTTCCCCGTCGACGTCGAGCACCTGACGGCTCAGCAGGTGCAGGCGGGCGTCGACGACCCGCTCGGTCCGCCCGGTCATGACCCCGCCCCCGTCGCGATCATCAGCGGGATCGCCGCGACCGCCGCGACGACCACGATCACCAGGAACACCGTGCCCAGGGCGTTCACCACCCGCCCGTTGACGTGCTCGCCCATGTAGGCGGGGTCGTTGGCCACCACGAGGATCGGGATGTACGTCAGCGGCAGCGCGACGGCGGAGAACACCACCGACATCTCCGTCACGGCCACCGGGTCGACGCTGGTCATGAGGATCCCGACCGCCAGCAGCAGCGCCACGATCATCGTGAGGTGGAACCGCGCGGCCCGGGCGGGACGACGGAACTTGCCCCACGACCAGCCCAGGTACTGCGCCAGCGTGTAACCGCTGGACAGGGCGGTCTCGAGCGCGGCGCCGAACGTCGCGGCCACGATGCCGACGAGGACGACGGCCACCAGCAGCACCCCGCCCGCCTGCGCCACGGGGAGCATCAGCTGCGACAGCGCCGTGACCTCGATGCCGGCCGGCAGGAGCACGACGGCCGCGCACGCGGCGATGGACAGGGAGAGCATCCCGCCCAGGGGGAAGCCGAGCAGCACGTTGACGCGGTTGGTGGACAGGTCCTTGGCCGTCCACCGCTCCTCGACGGCGCCCGAGGAGAAGAAGAACACCTCGTACGGCGTCATCGCGGCGCCGAACAGCGCGATCGCGTAGTACCAGTACGACGCCGGCGACTCCGTGCCCGGCGGCGACGGCGGCACCGCCTGGCGCAGCAGCTCGCCCCAGTCCGGGCCGAGGAGGAACAGGGCCACCGCGAAGCCGACCAGCAGGAGGCCCAGCAGTCCGGCGACGTTCTCCATGATCTGGAACTTCACGCGCCACAGGACCAGCCAGACCGCGAGCGCCGCGACCGGGATCCACAGCCGCGGCTCCACGCTGCTGGCCAGGTGCAGCGCGAGGGCGATGCCCCCGACCTCCGCGGTGAGCGTGAGGAGGTTGATCGCGAACGACGCCACGAGGTTCGCCCCGGCCGCGCGCGGCCCCAGACGTTCGCGGATGACCTCGAACGTGGCGCGGCCGCTGACCGCCGCGACCCGTCCGGACATGCTGGCGAACAGGCAGATGCCCACGATGCCGAGCACCACCACCCACGCCAGCGACATCCCGAACCGGGACCCCACGACGGCGTTGGTCACGAGGTCGCCGATGTCGACGAAGCCGCCGATCGCGGTGAGGATGCCGAGCGCGGCGGCGAGCAGCTTGCTCACGGGCCACCTGCCTCGGCCAGGGCGGCGTCGGCCGCGTCGGTGGCGTCCGCGAGGTCGGCCAGCACGGCGTCCGCGGAGGCGGGGACGTCGGCCGCGCCCGCGAGGCGCCCGCCGGACCACGCGGCCACCCACGAGCGCGCGGCGACGACCGCGTCCGACACGTCCCCGACCGCCGCCAGCCCCGCGGTCCGGTGGGCCGACGACGCCGCGTCGGGCGGCACGAGGGTGGTGAGCGCGGTCTCCGCCTCGTCGAGCGCGTGGAGCTGGTCCAGCAGGGCGGTGTCGGCGACGGGCCCGGTGAGCCGGCCCTCGTCGAGCAGCCCGACGGCGATCCGCGCGGACTCCCCGGCGGAGGCGGCCTGCGCGACCGCGTCCGCGACGGCCGCGGTCGCCTGGCCCGGCTCCTGCCGGCTCGCGACGCAGCCGGCGCAGGCGAGCGCGACGGCGAGCGCGACGGCGACGGCCCCGCCCGCGCCCCGTCGTCGGCCGCCGCCCCGCTCTCTGGTCCGCACGCCCGATGGTCGTCACGGTGCCCGGATGCACGCACGCGGAGGCCCTCCCAGCCGCGTCCCATCGCTCGCAGTGCATTCCCAGGCCGGCCTCAGCGGGTGCCGGAGCCGACGGTGTCCACTGGGTGACGTCCCCACCCACCGACCGTGAACGACGGTCCACCTCACCCCCGGAGCACGTATGCCCCCCGTCGCCCTGTACGCCGTCGACCTCGTCGCCGTGTCGATCCTGACCTTCGCCCTGTACTTCCCGCGGCACCGGCGCCGCGACCTGGTGGTCGCGTACCTCGGGGTGAACGTGGGCGTGCTCGCGGTGTCGGCCGTGCTCTCGTCGAGCACGATCGCGGCCGGCCTGGGGCTGGGGCTGTTCGGCGTGCTGTCGATCATCCGGCTGCGGTCCGACGAGCTGTCGCAGCGCGAGGTCGCGTACTACTTCGCGGCGCTCGCCCTCGGCCTGCTCGGCGGCCTGGGCACGTCGGTCGGCTGGCTGGGCCTCGCGGGCTCCGCGCTGATCCTGGTCGTGATGGCCGTGGCCGACCACCCGCGGCTCCTGGCCCGCCACGCCGCGCAGACGATCGTGCTCGACCGTGCCGTCGTCGACCGGGACGAGCTGACCGCGCACCTCGAGGCGCTGCTCGGCGCCCGCGTGCACTCGGTGAGCGTGCAGGCGATCGACCTCGCCGACGACACGACGCGCGTCGAGGTCCGCTACGAGCTGCCCCGCCCCGGTGCCCGGGCCGCCGCCGCGACCGGCGCGCACGACCACCTGACGGTGACCCGATGAGCGCCCCGGCGGGCGTGGCCGGATCGAGGGACGTCGCCGGCTCGACGGCGGACGCCGTCGTCGCGCGAGGCCTGGCCGGCAGCGACGCGGTGACCCTGGAGGAGCTCGACGCGACCGCCGCCCTGCAGACCCGCGTGGACCGCAAGTACGTGCTCACGCCCGCGGAGGTCGCGGCCCTGCTGGCGGCGCTCACCTCCGGGGCCGCGCACAGCGCGCCCCGGGTGCTGGAGATCGACGGCGACCGGTCGTTCACCTACGCCTCCACCTACTACGACACCGCCGACCTGCTGACGTTCCGGCAGGCCGCGCGCCGCCGGCGGCGCCGGTTCAAGGTGCGCACCCGCACCTACGTCGACACGGGGAACACGACGTTCCTCGAGGTCAAGACCCGCGCCGCGCGCGGCGTCACCGTCAAGGAGCGCTGCCCGTGGGAGCTCGCCGCCCCGCTGGAGGGCGCCGGGCTCGAGTTCGTCGACGACCGGCTCACCGCCGCGTGCCTCGACGCTCCCCCGTCGGCGGAGCTCGCGCCCGTGCTGCGCTCCGTCTACCGCCGCACCACCGTGCTGCTGCCCGACGCGCGCCTGACCCTCGACGCCGGCCTGCGCTGGCGGCTCGACGGCAGGGACCACCCGGACGGCGCCGACACGCCCGACGACCGCACGGCCGACGTCGGCGACCTCGTGGTCGTCGAGACGAAGGCCGGCACCGCGCCGTCGTCCGCCGACCGCGCCCTGTGGCGCGCCGGCCACCGCCCCGACCGCATCTCCAAGTACGCGACCGGGCTCGCCACCCTGCGGCCTGACCTGCCCGACCACCCCTGGCGCCGCCTGCGCCGGCGGCGGCTGGGCGTCGCCTGACCCGACCTCGCACACCCCCGAGAGGACCCACCATGCGCATCCCCCGCCCGAAGAAGCTCTGGACCCGGACCCTGGCGGTCGCCGCCGCCGGCACGCTGACCGTCGGAGCGCTCGCCGCCTGCGACGCCGGCTCCGCCACCTCGGCGTCCGGCGACTCCGGCACCACGACGGCCGAGATCTCCGCGACGGACAACTCCGGCCGGTCGGCGCAGGACGTCCTCGCGGCGAACCTGTCGTCCGAGGAGACGGCGGCCCTCGCCGACCAGACCTGGGACACGGCCGACGAGGTCGCGGTCTCCCTCGACGGCGACCGCGCGAGCGCGTCCGGCGACGGCGCCACCGTGGACGGCTCGACCGTCACGATCACGCAGCCCGGCACGTACCGGGTGTCGGGCACGCTCGACGACGGCCAGGTCGTGGTCGACTGCTCGGCCGACGGCGTGGTGCGCCTCGTGCTCGACGGCGCCGACGTCACCAGCTCCACCGGCGCCGCGATCGACGTCCAGGACGCCGACCAGGTGTCCGTCGTTCTCGCCGAAGGCTCCACGAACCGCCTCGAGGACGCCCAGGAGTACGCCGAGATGACCTCGGACAACGCTGCCAACGCGGCCCTCTACTCGACTGCGGACCTGGCGATCTCCGGCTCCGGCGCGCTGGAGGTCGTGGGCAACGCGGACGACGGCATCACCGGCAAGGACGGGCTGGTCGTCGCGGGCGGGGACCTCACCGTCACCGCGGCCGACGACGCGGTGCGCGGCAAGGACTACCTAGTCGTCTCCGGCGGCACCCTTGACGTCCGGGCGGGCGGCGACGGGCTGAAGTCCGACGCCGACGACGACGCCACGGCCGGGTACGTCGCGCTCACCGGCGGCGACGTCACCGTCGACGCGGGCTCCGACGGCGTGCAGGGCTTCACCGACGTCGCCGTCACGGACGGCAACCTCACCGTGACCGGCTCCGAGGAGGGCATCGAGGCGGCGACCATCGCCGTCTCCGGCGGCGACGTCGACATCACCTCCAGCGACGACGGTCTCAACGCCACCGTCAAGGAGCCGGGGGACGACACGACGGACGCGACGACGGACGACACCGCGACGGACGACGGGACGAGCGGCGACCAGCAGGCGCAGCCGGAGCCCCCCGCCGACGGCGAGATGCCGCAGGGCGGCGGAGGCGGCGGCATGGACGCGGTCCAGGAAGGCGCGTCGCTGACGATCACGGGCGGCACGCTGCACGTGGACGCCGACGGCGACGGGCTCGACTCGAACGGGGTCGCGGAGATCAGCGGCGGCGACGTCGTCGTCGAGGGCCCGACGAACGACGGGAACGGCGCGCTGGACTCCGCCGGCGGCCTCACCGCGTCGGGCGGCACGCTGCTCGCCGTGGGCTCGTCGGGCATGGCCGAGGCGCCCGAGTCCGGCTCGACGCAGGGCTGGGTGGCGCTGGCCGCCGACTCCACGCTCGAGGCCGGCACCGAGGTGGCGGTCGTGGACGCGGACGGCACCGAGGTCGCCACGATCACACTGACGAAGGCCGCGCGGTCGGTCGTCTACACCGGGCCGGAGATCACGGACGGCGGCACGTACACCCTGACCGCCGACGGCACCGAGGTCGGCACCGCCACCGCGGGCGACCCGCCCGCCGGCGGCATGGGCGGCCCCGGCGGAGGGGGCCAGCCCGGCGGTCCCGCGGACGGCACCCTGCCCGACGGCGCGAGCTGAGTCGACGTACGCTCGAAGGCGTGCAACCCGTGCCCCGGCCGCTCGCCCCCACCTACCAGGACCGCCGCTGGGAGCTCCCGCCGGACGCGGTGGTGCACCACGGCACGGTGGACGACGCCGTCCGCCTGCTGCGGGGCCGCACGGTCACCGCGCTGACCGGCGCGGGCGTCTCCACGGACTCCGGCATCCCCGACTACCGCAGCCCGGACTCCCCGAAGCGCGCCCCGATGACGTACCAGCAGTTCGTGGCCGACGAGGCGTTCCGCCGCCACTACTGGGCCCGCAACCACGTGGGCTGGCAGGTGGTGCGCCGCACGGAGCCGAACGCCGGGCACCGGGCGCTCGCCGCGCTGGAGGGCCGGGGCGTGGTGCGCGGCGTCATCACCCAGAACGTGGACCTGCTGCACGAGGACGCCGGCTCGCGGCACGTCATCGACCTGCACGGCCACTACGACCGCGTCATCTGCCTCCAGTGCGGGCGCGTCATCAGCCGCACCCACCTCGCAGAGCGGCTGGACGCGCTCAACCCCGGGTTCGTCGAGTCCGTGCTCGAGGACGGCGCCACCGTCGCCGACATCGAGACCGCCCCCGACGCGGACGCCGTCATCGAGGAGACCAGCCACTTCGTGCCCGCCGCGTGCGAGTTCTGCGGCGGGGTGCTCAAGCCGGAGATCGTCTACTTCGGGGAGAACGTGCCCCGCGAGCGCGTCGAGCGGGCGTACGCCCTGGTGGACGACGCCGACGCCCTGCTGGTGGCCGGCACGTCGCTCACCGTGATGAGCGGCCTGCGGTTCGTGCGGTACGCCGCGAAGGCGGACAAGCCCGTCGTCATCGTCAACCGCGGCGAGACGCGCGGCGACCCGCTCGCCACCCTCAAGGTGGACGACGGCGTCACCGAGACGCTCGTCGCGCTCGCCGACCGGCTCTGACGAGCCCCGCCCGACCTACGACGCCGCGACCAGCCGCGAGCCGGCGACGGCCTCGGCGTCGACCAGGCTCCCGTCGCCGCCGGCGATCACCGGGAGCGCGCCCCGGCCGAGCCCGCCGAGGTAGACGGCGGCCTCCGTGCCCGCCTCGGCGACGTCCGCCTTGCGGCGCCGCACGTCGATCCGCGCGACGGTGACGGCGTGCTCGCCCGTGGGCAGGTGCAGCACCGCGGCCTGGCCGACGCGCACGCGCCCCGAGGTCACCGTGCCGGTGACGACGTGGCCCCGCGTCGGGACGGCGAAGACGGTGTCGACCACCAGCTCGAACGGCGCCGCGTCGAAAGACCCCGCCGGGCCGTCGGCGCCGGCGCTCCGGCGCGAGAAGATCCCCATGGCCGACGACGATAGCCGCCGGCGCCCGGGTCACTCGGCCAGGTAGGCGACGTCGCCGTTGGACGACCGGACCTCGACGGTGCGGTCCGCGTCGGGGTCGGTTGGCCCCTCGGTGGTCTGCTCCCCGTTCGACGTGTCGATCGTGAGCCGCACGGGCTCGCCGTCGCCGACGACGGTGACGTCGCCGTTGCTGGACTCGGCGCGGACGTCGCCGGTCACGCCGGACACCTCCACGCGGCCGTTGCTCGTGACCGCCTCGAGGTTGCCGTCGACGCCGGTCACCTCGATCGACCCGTTGGACGAGGTCGCGACGACGTCGCCGCCGGTCGCGCGGTCCACCGTGACGTCGCCGTTCGACGTGTCGGCGTCCACGCGGGCACCCGTGCCGGTGGTCTCGACGTCGCCGTTGCTGGAGCGCAGCTCCACGTCCCCGGCGACGCCGGCGGCGAGGACGTCCCCGTTGGACGTGCGCACCACGACGGCCGTGTCGGCGGGGAGGGTGACGGCGAGCTCGCCGGCGCACCACCCCGGGACCCACTGCCACGACTGGCACTCGTGGGTCAGCACGAGGCGGTCGGAGCGCTCGTCCGCGCGGTACGTGGGGCTGGTGAGGCCCCTGCGCGCGATGCGGTCGACCTCCACGTCGCCGCCGTCGGCGGCCTTGACGGTCACGTCGCCGTCGGCCACCAGCTCGACGGTGCCGACGGCCGCGTACGTCTCGTGCTGCGTCGTCGTGCTCGCCACGGCGCGGTCCACGAGGAACAGGGCGCCCCAGGCCACCGCCAGCAGTCCGACGACGACGCCGAGGACGAGCAGCGCGCGCCCGGTGGGGCCGCGGTGCGGCTGGGCCGGGCCGGGCGCGGGCGTGCGGGTGGGCTCGGTGGTGGTCATGGTCGTGCTCCGTTCTGGTCGAGCCAGCGCAGCACCGCGAGCACGCGGCGGTTGTCGTCGGCGTCGGGCGGCAGCCCGAGCTTGGTGAGGATGTTGGTGACGTGCTTCTCGACGGCGGGCATCCCGACGACGAGGCGGTCCGCGATCGCGGTGTTGGAGCGCCCCTCCGCCATGAGCGCGAGCACCTCGCGCTCGCGCCGCGTGAGCTGGTCGAGGTCGGAGCGGCGGCTGCGGGCGATGACCTGCGTGACCACCTCGGGGTCGATGACGGTGCCGCCCGAGGCGACGCGCGCGACGGCGTCGAGGAACGCGTCGACGTCGGCCACCCGGTCCTTGAGGACGTAGCCGAGGGCACGCGCGCCGCGGGCCAGCAGCTCGGAGGCGTAGCGCTGCTCCACGTACTGCGACAGCACGAGGATCGGCAGGTCGGGGTGCAGGCTGCGCAGGTGCAGGGCCGCGCGCAGGCCCTCGTCGGTGTGCGACGGCGGCATGCGGACGTCCGTGACGAGCAGGTCGGGCAGCGCGGCGCCGGGCCGCGACAGGGCGGCGACCAGCTCGTCCGCGGTGCGGTGGCCGGTCACCGTGTGGCCCTCCGCGGCCAGCAGGCGGGAGAGCCCGTCCAGGAGGAGCACGGAGTCCTCCGCGATCACGATGCGCACGGCACCTCCACGGTGAGCCGGGTGCCCGCGCCGGGCGGGCTGGTCAGGTCGAAGCGGCCGTCGAGCGCGGCGACGCGCCCGCGCAGCCCGGCGAGGCCGCTGCCCGGCGACGGCTCGGCGCCACCACGGCCGTCGTCCTCGACGACGACACGCAGGCGCGCGCCGTCGCCCGCGACGTCGACCCCGCCCTCGTCCGCACCGTCGTCCACGACGTCGGCGCGCACCCGGGCGGAGCGCGCACCCGCGTGCTTGGCCACGTTGGTCAGCGCCTCGGCGACCACGAAGTACGCGGCGGCCTGCGCGGCCGCCCCGGCGCGCTCCAGGCCGGCGCCGGCCTCGACGCGCACGGGGACCGGGCTGCGGGCGGCGAGCGCCGACAGCGCGGCGTCGAGGCCGCGGTCGTCGAGGATCGCGGGGTGGATGCCGCGCACGAGGTCGCGCAGCTCGGCGAGCGTCGCCTTCACCTCGTCGTGGGCGTGCTCGAGGGCGGCGGCCGTCGCGGCGGGGTCGCGCTCGGCGAGCCGGCGGGCCACGCCGAGCTCGACGCCGAGGGCGACGAGCCGCTGCTGGGCACCGTCGTGCAGGTCGCGTTCGATGCGGCGGCGCTCCGCGTCCGCGGCCGCGACCGCCTGGGACCGGGTCTCGGCGAGGACGACGGCCCGCTCGCGCGCCGCCTCGGCGTCGTGCTCGGCGTCGCGCGCCCGGGCCCGCGCCAGGTCGGCCGCGGACGGGCCGAGGCAGGCCTGGGCCAGCCGGAGCACCAGCCCGCAGCCCGCCTGCGCGGCGGCCGCCGCGAGCCACGCGAGGAGCGCGGCGCCCGCGGCGCCGAGGACGAGGGCGACCGGCCACGCGACCCCGGCCTGGCCCGCCGCGCTCCCCACGCCGCCCCGCACCGCGACGACGAGCAGCGCGACCGCGCCCGCGGCGCACGCCACGACGACGACGAGGAACGCCACGGACACCAGCAGCCCGACCAGCGCGTAGGCGGCGGCCGCCCACGCCCTCCCGTCGCGCAGGGTCGCGCGGAGCCGGGTCCACGACCGCGGCAGGCCGAGGGGGGCGGGCGTCGGGGCGGGCACGACGACGCCGGCCTGCGCGGCCAGCCGCGCCCGCTCGACGGCGGCGAACGCCCGCGCCCCGGGCAGCGTGACCCCGAGCGCGACGAGCCCCAGCCCGAGCAGCGGGACGAGGGCGGAGGACACCAGGACCAGCACCCACACGACCGTGCCCACGCTCGCGAGCCACACCGTGCCGACGGCCAGCAGCGCGACGGCGCGCGCCGTGGCCGGGTCGACCGGCGCGCGCAGCAGCCCGGCCCGGGAGGCGAGCGCCGGGGCCGGGTCCGGCGCGGCCCCGGTCGTGGGCCCAGCGGCGTCCGTGCTGGTCATGCCCTCGAGACTAGGCTGCGGGGTACAGGCCGGACAGTCCGCGTCCCCACGTCCTGGAGGTAGGGGAATCCCACGTCGCGCGAGGCCACGGGATGCGGCCGGAAGGAGACAGCGTGCTGGACGCCGTCGTGGTCGGGTCGGGCCCCAACGGCCTGGCGGCCGCCGTCACGCTGGCCCGTGCGGGCCTGTCGGTGACGGTCCTGGAGGCGAACTCGACCGTCGGCGGCGGGGCCCGCACGCTCGCGCCCGGCGACGAGCGGTGCGACGGCCACGACCTGTGCGAGGGCCTGCCCGCCGGCGTCGTGCACGACCTCTGCTCCGCCGTGCACCCGATGGCCTGGGCGTCGCCGTTCTTCCGCGCCTTCGACCTGCGCGCCCACGGCGTCGAGCTCCGCACGCCCGAGGTGTCGTACGCGCAGCCGCTGCCCGGCGGGCGGTCGGCCGTCGCCTACCGCGACCTCGAGCGCACCGCGGAGCGGCTCGGGCCGGACGGCGCGGCCTGGCGCTCGCTGCTCGGGCCGCTGGCCGAGCAGTGGGAGGCCGTCGTGGCCGTCGGGATGGGCGACCACCGCTCCGTCCCGCCCGGCGTGCTCGACTCCCGCGCCCCTTTGCGCGCCACGGAGGGTGCCGTGCGCTTCGCGCTCGCCGTGCTGGAGCAGGGCTCGCGGGCGTGGGACGCGCGGTTCTCCGGCGACGGCGGCGCGCTGCTCACCGGCGTCGCCGCCCACACGATCACCTCGCTGCCGTCGCTGTCCGCGGCGGGGACGGCGCTGCTCCTCGGCGCCCTCGCGCACGCCCGCCCCCGCGACCTGTCGGGCGCCGACGCGTTCGACGGCGGGTGGCCCGTGCCGCGCGGCGGGTCCGGTGCGATCGTCGCGGCGCTGGTCGCCGACCTCGAGGCGCACGGCGGCACGGTCGTGACCGGGCACCGCGTGCGCACCCCTGCGGACCTGCCCGCGGCGCGCGCCGTCCTGTTCGACACCACCCCCCGCACCCTGCTCGACGTGCTCGGCGCGGCCGCGCCGCCCTCGGCCCGGCGCCGCCTCGCCGCGTTCCGCCACGGCAACGCCGCCGCCAAGGTCGACTACGTGCTGTCCGGGCCGGTCCCGTGGGCCGACCCGGAGGTGGGCCGCGCCGGCACCGTGCACGTGGGCGGCACCCGCGCCGAGATGGCCCGCGCCGAGAACGCCGTCGCGGCCGGGCGGCACGCCGACCGGCCGATGTGCCTCGTCAGCGACCCCACCGTCGTCGACCCGTCGCGCCGCGTCGCCGACGGCGCCTCCCCGAGCGGCGAGCTGCGCCCGCTGTGGGCGTACACGCACGTGCCCGCCGGCTCCGACGTCGACGTCACCGAGACCGTCACCGCGCAGATCGAGCGGTTCGCCCCCGGCTTCCGCGACGTCGTCGTCGCCTCGCGGGGCATCCCGGCCGCCGCGATGGCGCACCACAACGCCAACTACGTGAGCGGCGACATCTCCGCCGGCGCCGCCACCATGTGGCAGATCCTCGCCCGGCCCACCCTGTCCGCCGACCCGTACCGCGTCGGCGCGGGCGGCGTCTACCTGTGCTCCGCCTCCACCGCCCCCGGGCCCGGGGTGCACGGCATGGGCGGCTGGCACGCCGCCCGGCACGCGCTGCGCGACGTCTTCGGCATCCGCGTCGCGGCGCTGTAGTCGCGCTGTAGTCGCGCTGTCGCCGTCGTCGTGCCGTCGTCGTGCTCCCGGCGCGGCGGGTCAGCCCGCGGCGTCCCAGCGGGTGGTGCGCTCGCGCAGGTCGGTGACGCCGACGCGGCCGGACGGCGAGAGCGTCGCCACCCGCCCGCGCGGCCCCAGCCCGGAGGCGTACCGCTCCGCGAGGGCTCCCTCCGCGGCGGTGTCCCCGGCGTCGGCGGCCACGAGCAGCGCGGCGAGAGCGTCGGTCACCGCGTCCCACGCGTCGTCGGACAGCGGCACCGCGGGCACGTACCCGGGCGGCGAGGCCGCCGCGAGCGCCGTCAGCCCCGGGTGGGGAGGGAGCGCGCCCCAGACGTCCCAGAGCAGCACCTCCTCGCGCATCCGGTGGGCCAGCTCGAGCAGCACGTAGCCGCGCACGAAGTCCTTGCCGCCCAGCTCGGGCACGTCGGGCGAGACGCCGTAGGACGCCGCGTCGACCTCGCCGGCGCGGATCGCCCGCCACACCTCGGCGGCGGTGGGGAACGGGGAGGCCGGGCCGGTGGGCATGTCGCGGGGGTCGAAGCCCCACGGCCCGTCGGACGTCAGCTCCGGGTCCCAGCGCACCCAGCGCCCGGCGCCCCCGTCGGCCCCCGCGTCCCAGTGCTCGACGACGACGTGGTCGTGGAAGAACGGCGGCTCGAAGTACCCCGCGAACCCGATCCGCGACCGGGCGGGCACCCCGTGCTCGCGCAGCACGCCCAGCGAGAACAGGGTGTGGTCGCGGCAGCAGCCGGCGACCTGGCGGGACGCCTCCCGGGCCGCGTCGAGCGGGCCGGGCTGCCGCGCGGCGGCGGCGTCGAGGATCGTGGACAGCCAGCGCCGGTCGACGTCGTCGCGCTGGTCGTCGGAGAGGTCGGGGTTCCCGGCGCGGTAGTGCACGATCGTCGCGCACGCCGCGGCGGCCGTGGCCGCGGGGTCGGGCGCGACGGCGCGCAGCAGGTCCGCGTGCGGGCCGGGGTCGGAGTACGCGCTCTGGCGCGCGTAGTCGGCGAGCGTCGGGGCCGCCCGACCGGCGGCGGCCGGAGCGTCGTGCTTCTCGTCGGGCTGGGCGGTGGTGTCCATCCGGGTGAGACCTCCGTCGGCTGCGCGAGTCATCGCCGTCAGCGGCGGGACTCGAAGAAGTCTCGCAGGAGCTGCCCGCACTCGTCCTCCCGCACGCCGCCCACCACCTCGACGGCGTGGTTGGCGCGCTGGTCGCGCACCAGGTCCCACACGGAGCCGGTGGCGCCCGCCTTCGGGTCCCAGGCGCCGAGCACGAGGCGTCGCACCCGCGCCGCGACGAGCGCCCCCGCGCACATCACGCACGGCTCCAGGGTCACGACGAGCGTGCAGCCCTCGAGCCGCCACTCGCCGCGCGTGGCGGCGGCCTGCCGCAGGGCGAGCACCTCGGCGTGCGCGGTCGGGTCGCCGGTCTCCTCGCGGCGGTTGCGGCCGAGCCCCACGAGCCGTCCGTCCGCGTCGATCACGAGCGCCCCGACGGGCACGTCGTCGCTGGCGAGCGCGTGCGACGCCTCGTGCAGCGCCAGCCCCATGAGCGCGTCCCACACGCGCCGCCGGCCGCTGACCGTGTGCGGCGGGAACTCGCCGTCCGCCCAGGGCAGCGCGAGGCCGGATCCTGCGGGGCCGGGCGCGGCGTCGGACGTCACAGGGCCAGGCTAGCCGCGGGGAGGTGCCGCAGCCCCGCGCGCCGGTACCGTGGGGGCCATGCGCCTGCACGTCGCCGACCACCCGCTGGTGGACCACAAGCTCACCGTCCTGCGTGACGAGAACACCCCGTCGGCGACGTTCCGTCTCCTCGTCGACGAGCTCGTGACCCTGCTCGCCTACGAGGCGACGCGGCACGTGCGCACGGAGCCCAAGGAGATCCGCACCCCGGTCACCACGACCACGGGCGTGCGCCTCAGCGACCCGAGCCCCATCGTCGTGCCGATCCTGCGCGCCGGGCTGGGGATGCTCGAGGGCATGACGCGCATGATCCCCACCGCCGAGGTCGGCTTCCTCGGCCTGCAGCGCGACGAGTCCACCTACGAGGCCGTCACCTACGCGAACCGCCTGCCCGACGACCTCACCGACCGGCAGGTCTTCCTCCTCGACCCGATGCTCGCCACCGGCGGCACGCTGGTCGCGGCGATCGACTACGTGCTGGAGCGCGGCGCGCGCGACGTCACCGCCGTCTGCCTGCTGGCCACCCCCGAGGGCCTCCAGGTGCTCGACGACGCGATCGGGTCGCGGGTGGACGTGCAGATCGTCGTCGCCGCGGTCGACGAGCGCCTCAACGACCAGAAGTACATCGTGCCCGGCCTGGGCGACGCCGGGGACCGCCTCTACGGCATCGTCTGAGGCGGCATCGTCTGAGACGGCGTCGTCTGAGGCCTCAGCCTCTGAGAACGACCGGCGTCCGAGACGTCAGCGGTACTCGCAGTCGGCGATCCGCTCCCAGCCGCCGCGCCAGTGGTGGCCGCCCCACCAGCGGCCGTTGCCGTCGTTGCTGTTCCCGTTGCCCTGGCCCTGGCCCTGGCCCTGGCCGTTGCCCTGCCCGTTCCCGTTGCCCTGGCCGTTCCCCTGACCATGGCCGTTGCCGTCACCCTGCCCGTTGCCCTGGTTGCCGGCGCCCACGAACCGGTAGTCGGCGCCGCGCCACGAGGCGACGTCTCCCACCTCGTAGCTCGCGCCCCAGCGGTACCGCGGCGAGCACCAGCCCGCGGTGCCGGTGAACGGGTCGACGACGAGGTCGGTGCTCCAGTCGCCCGCGCGGACGGTGAACGTGGCGCCCTTGCGGCCGGTCACCGTGCCGGCGTCGGCGCGCACGCTCTGCCGTGCGGGCACGGTCACCTGCGCCGCGGCGCCGTTCGTGCCGGTCATGGTGAAGTCGAGCGGCACGGACGACCCGGAGTTGTCGAGCACCACCGTCGCGGGCCGGGTCGACGTCGAGCGCCACCGGTCCTTCGTGACCTGCACGTCGCCCTGCTCCACCTGCGCGTGCGGGTCGACCACGACGCACGACACGGCGTCGTAGGAGACGGTCCGCTCGACCGTGGGCTCACGGTCCTCGATCGGCCGCGACAGCCGCAGCGTCAGCTCGCCGGCGTCGGCACGCAGCCCGCCGACGCGCGTCGTGACGGTGGCGTCCGAGCCGGCCGCGACGCGCGTGCCGTCGCCGTCGGCGAGCCGTGCCGTCCAGTCGACCGTCCCGCGGTTCTGCACCGTCACGGCCACCTGCGCCCGGTCGTCGACGCACTGCGTCGCAACGCTCACGTCGACCGTCGAGGCGGGCCACGTCGCGGTGGCGCAGCCCTCGAAGGCGGGCACGTCCACGACGGCCAGGTCGCGGCCGTCCGCGGTCACCGCCACGGTGCGCGTGTTCCACGGGACCGTCACCTGCAGCTCGCCCTTCGCCCCGGCGGCGACCAGCGCGGTGCGGCCGTCGCCGGTGCCCGCGGCCACGGCGAACTTCACCGGGAACGTGGAGGCGGAGTTGTCCACGGGGACGGTCACGGTGCGCCACGACGTGTCGGACGACGGGTCGAAGCGGCACTCGGCGGCGGTCAGCGTCGCCGGCCCGCCGACGGCCGGGGCGAGTGCCGCCGCGGCGTAGCGGGCGGTCGGGGCCACCGCGGGCACGATGCCGCCCTGCGCGGGCTCGTCGCCGTCGTTGTCCGCCACCCAGCGGTACAGCTGGAACTCGGCGGCGCCGGCGTCCAGCGACGTCCGGTCGGTCGGGACGACGAACGTCGCGCTCTCCCCCGGCCCGATCCGCTTCTGGTCCGCGGCGCTCCCGCCGGCGGCCGTCATGCCCACGCGCATCGGCTCGTCGCTGGTGTTGGTCAGCGTGCCGCGCACCTGCAGGCGCCCGTCGTCGTCGGTGACGACGGCGGTGCCGTCGACGTCCCACCGCGGGGCGTAGCAGTCGGCCGCCTGGTGCGGGCCGGCGGCCACGGTGGTGCGGTAGGTCTCCCCGCCGAGCGTCGTGGAGACGGTCCACGTCGCCGTGCCCGACGGCACGCGGATCCCGTCCGGCACCTGCACGGTGGCCGTCTCCCCCGGCGCGAGCTGCTGCGCCGCGGCGGCGGAGCTGCCCGCCGCGTCGAGGCGCACCGCGAGGGTCTGGTCCGTGAGGTTCGTGTAGGTGCCCTCGACGGCGGAGCTCGCCGTGCGGATGCCGCCGGTCACGAGGCAGCGCGCCGCGACGGACCGCGCACCGGCCGTGGCGCCGACCCACGGGGCGGCGACGGTCACGGCGGCGGACGACGGCAGCGCGTGCGTGGAACCGGGCAGCTGCGGTGCGGCGGTCACCGACAGGGACCCGGGAGTGGTGGCGCCGTCGGCGATGACGCGCACCCGCACCGACCGCTGCTCGCCCGGCGCCAGGGGGGCGGCGTCCGGGGCGGCGACGCACGACCACGTGGTGCCGGCGCCCGTCGACCCGCCCGCCCCGGGCACGCAGGTGAGGTCGCCGTCGGAGGCCGCGGGCCGCAGGCCGGGCGGCACGGTGAGCGCCACGGACCAGCCGGCGGCCGGCTGGTCGCCGGTGTTCCGCACGACGACGGGCACCCACGCGGCGCCCGGGTTCGAGACGGGCACGGCGTCGCCCGTGGACGCCGTGAGCTCGGCGCCGTACGGCAGCACGGTGGTGGGCGCCAGCGTGAGCGACTCGGGCGCGACGCCCGTGGCCCAGACCGACGCGCCGATCGCGTAGGCGCCGCCGGCGTCCGCCCGTACGGGCACCGAGCCGGTGCGGGACTCGCCCGCCGCGAGGGAGCCGACCGTGCAGCGCGCGACGCGCGCGGTGGCGTCGGTGGGGGTGCACGCGAGCGCGTCCGGGGCGATCGCGTCGACGACCGCCGCCCCGACGGACGCCGACGGGAGGGCCAGGTCGACCCCGGCGGGCAGCGCCACCTCGACGACGGTCTCCTCGGCGGCGGCCGTCCCCGTGTTGGTGACGGTGAGGACCAGCGGCTGCGTCGTGCGCGGCTGGAGCGGCGTGCCCGCCGCGGACACGGTCAGGTCCGCGACCTGCGGGACCACCAGGGCGGGGGCTGCGAGCAGGTTCGTCGGGTCCGTCGGGTCGGTGGCGGGGTCCGCGCCCGTCCCGCCGTCGCCGGGCTCGACGGCGATGTCCGTGGTGTCCCCGGGCGGCACCCACGGCTGGCCCTGGATGGTGACGGGGGCGGTCGGGACGGCCGCCGGCGGCTCCTGGCTGCTGCCGAGAGCGTTGAGCACGGTGACGACCCCGACGGTCGCCACGGCGACCGCGCTGGCGGCGGCGGCCACGCTCGCGGTGCCCATGACGGCGCCCGCGGCGGCCGCGGTGCCCGCCGTCGCCGCGGTGGCGGCCGATCCCGTCGCCACCCCCGCGGTCGCGACGCCCGCCAGCGACGCGCCGCCCGCGGCGCTCGTCGCCGCAGCACCCGTCGCAGCAGCACCCGTCGTGGCGGCACCCGTCGTGGCGGCCGCCGTCGTGCCCGTCGCGGCAGCCGCCCCCGACGAGATGCCCGCGGCCCCGGCGGTCCCCGTCGCCCCGACCGTCGAGCCCGTGACGCTGCCCACGACCGTCCCCACCGACGTGCCGGCCGCCGCGCCGGTGCCGACGGTCCCGCCCAGCGCCCCGACGAGCCCCCCGACCGCGCCCCCGATCGGCAGCGCTCCCACGACTGCCAGGCCGGCGAGCCCCACGATCAGCGGCGCGACGACGGAGCGCATGCCGTGCGCGATGTCGCCGAGCTCGAGCACCAGGGCGCGGCACTCGCCGCACGACTCCAGGTGGGTGTCGACCTTGGCGACCTCGCGCCGCGCCAGCCCGCCGCGCACGTACGCCCCCAGCAGCGGGTTCACCGCGCGGCACCCGTCGGTCGGCGCGTGCGTGAGGTGCTCCTGCAGGTAGCCGACCCGCAGCCCCTCGCGGGCGCGGTAGGCGAGGGCCGAGACGCCGTTGGGGGTCAGCCCGAGGATGGGCGCCACCTCCGCCGGGGTGCGCCCCTCGATCTCCGTGTACCAGAGCACGGCCTGCCAGCGCTCCGGCAGCGCCTGGTAGGCGTTCTTCACGACGGAGCGCTCGAAGCCCTCGAGGGTGGGGACGTCGGTGGAGTCGGCCAGCCCGAGCGCGGCCTCGAAGGTGCCGTCGTCGGCCGTGGGCCGGGTCCGCCGCACGCCGCGCGCCAGGTCGGCGGCGAGGCGTCGCACGACCGTCAGCAGGTAGGCCCGGAACGTGGCGTCGGGGCCGCCGCCGTGCTGCAGCACGTCGAGCACGCGGTGGAACGCCTCGGACACCAGGTCGTCCGCGTCGGCCGCGGAGCGCACGTACTGCCGGGCGACGGCACGGGCCGCGGGCACGTGCCGCACGTACAGGGCACCGAACGCCTCGAGGTCGCCTCCGCGCACGTCGAGGATCAGCTCGGCGTCGCTGCGCGCCGAGTCGTCCGACCCCACGTAGACGTCCGTCATCGCCGCCCTCGCTCTGGCTTTCGGCGCGCCGTCGGATGCCCGACGCGACTCACGTACCTTACGTGCGTTCAGCCTCTGGTCGGCGGGTGAACTTCCTCAAGAAAGGAGCAGGAAAACCGCAGGATTCCGTGCCTCGGGCAGCGGAAAGAGCATACCCGGTATGCCATGCCCGGTGAAAATGCCGCACAACTGCGTCATGATGGCTGTTCATGGGGGTCCCATCATCATGAACCGGTCCACGAGCGGGCCGCCGGACGCGCCCGAGCTTCCCTCGGACGTCCTCGACCGCTGGCGCGCGACGAGCCTCGCCGAGGTGTGGCTGCGCCCCGACGACTGGTACCACCCCGCCGTCGACGCGCTGGTCGAGGCGTTCGACGAGCGGCGCTCCCCGCACGCCGCCGCCCACCGCCTGGGCTCCGCGCGGGGCCGCGCGGGCGTGGGGCTGGGCGAGACCCTGGACGACGTCGAGTGCCTGTACCGCGCCACCGGCTGCGAACCCGACCCGGACGCGATCCGCGCGGTGGCCGTCGGCTGGGTCCGCGGGCGCGACACCGAACCGGCCCTCGGGGGCGTGCGCGACCCCGGCACCGGGCTCCCCACGCGCGAGTACCTCGCCGAGCGGCTGCGGGAGACCTACGGCGCCGCCGTGGGCGCCGAGGACGGCGTGCCGGCCACGCACTGCCTCGTCGTCGTCGACGTCGCCGTGGACGGGCTCGCCCCGTGGGACCGGGCCGCGCGGTCCGCGACCGTGGGCCGCGCCCTGGAGCAGATCTTCGGGGAGGGGCACCCGATGGCGGCCCTGACGGACGGCGTCTTCGCCGTGCTGGCGCGGCGCGACACGGGCGTCCCCGACCTCGCGAAGTCCACGCGCAGCGTCGTGGAGCGCAACGCCGCGCTCATGGGGCTCGGGGACGCGCTGCGGCGCCCCACCCGCGTGTGGGTGGAGCGCCTGCCGACGACGCACGCCGCCGCCGCGCAGCTGCTGGCGCAGCTCGCCCGCTGACAGGTCGGGCGGTCAGGACTGCGCGTAGGTGAGGCAGTCGGCGTGGTTCACGTCGTCCTGGCCCGGCCCGACGCGGATCGCGGCGGCGGCGCACTCGAGCTCGTGGTTGTGCACGCAGTCGCCGCGCTGGCACGCCCCCACGTGGGCGACGACCTTCTCCAGGCCGCCCTTGGCGCTCAGCGGGATGAACGTGGCGCACGACGCGTCACCGGAGTGCCCGGCGATCGTGACGGCGCCGGCGTGGCAGCCGTGGTCGTGGTTGTAGCCGCAGCCCTCGACGGTGCACTCGGTGACCTCGGGCATCTCCATCAGCGTGCTCATGGTGCGCTCCTCGCCGCTCGACGCCGGCTCTCGCCGCCTTCGACCACGATATTCCTCGCGCACGGAAATGCACAGTGAATGCGAGAGGGAATTCACGTCTGCACAAATAAGGAATGCCTTACCCATTGCCCTCACGAATGGGTTCCCGCGAATTAGCGAAGAATTGCGTTGCGGAAAGTCGTCAGCCGCGGCGGTGCGGACGCCACAGCACCAGCGCCCCCTCCTCGGCCTCCAGCTCCGACCGCTCGACGCGGCGGACGCGCTGCCCTCGCCGCACGACGACGACGTCGCCCGAGGTCCCGGCGGTGAACACCCGGCCCCCGGGCTGCATCGCGAGCGCGGCCAACCTGGCCTCGAGCTGCGCCACGTGCTCCTGCAGGTCGAGGATGCGCCGGATGCCGGCGAGGTTGATCCCCTCGACCTGCGCGAGCCGCTGGACCTCCAGCAGCCGGGAGACGTCCCGCTGCGAGTAGCGCCGGCCGCGCCCCGCGGTGCGGCGCGGCGTCACGAGGCCGAGGCGGTCGTACTGCCGCAGCGTCTGCGGGTGCATCCCCGCCAGCCGGGCCGCCTGCGACACGGTCAGCACCGGGGCGTCCTCGGCAACCATCGCTACCTCCCTCGCTCGGCGTCCGTCGCGCGGAGGAGCATCGCTCCGCCGCGCGCTGCACTCGTCATTCCGCCGCGCGCTGCACTCGTCATTCCGCCGCGCGCTGCACTCGTCATTCCGCCGCGCGTTGCGCGAGGCCGGCGCGGACGTCCTCGTGGTCGCTCTCGGCGGCGAACGCCTCGAGCGCCTCCTTCGCCTTGCGGCTGAGCTTCTGCGGCACCGTCACCTGGACGGTGACCAGCAGGTCGCCCTGCGTCTTCGCGGTCTTCACGCCGCGGCCCTTGACCCGCAGCACCCGGCCCGACGGCGTGCCCGCCGGGACCTTCAGCCGCACCGTGCCGCCGTCGAGCGTCGGCACCTCGAGGGTCGTGCCCAGCGCGGCCTCCGCGAACGTCACGGGCACGGACATGCGCAGGTTGGCGCCGTCGAGCGTGAACACGGGATGCGGCGCGACGTGCACGGTGACCACGAGGTCGCCCGCGTCGCCGCCGCCCGCGCCCGGCCGGCCCTTGCCGCGGATACGGAGCTTGCGGCCGTCGTTCACGCCTGCCGGGATCTTCGTCTTGACCTTGCGGCCGTCCACCGTGAACTCCACGGTGGCGCCCTCCACGGCCGTGCGGAACGGCAGCGTGGTCTCCGCCGCGACGTCCGGGCCCTTCTGCGGCGCGGTGAAGCCGGCGCGCTGCCGGCCGGCGGCGCGGAAGCCGCCCTGGCCGCCGAGCATCGAGCTGAGGATGTCCTCGAAGCCTCCGGACCCGCCCTGCGGGTACTGCGTGTAGCGCGCGTTCGGTGCGCCCTGGCCGCCGAACATCGAGCCGAAGACGTCCTCGAAGCCGTTGCCGCCGCCGCCGGGGCCCGCGGCGAACCGCGCCCCGCCGCCCGCCATCGCGCGGACGGCGTCGTACTGCTGGCGCTGCTCGGTGTCCGAGAGCACCGCGTACGCCTCGCCGATCTCCTTGAACTTGGCCTCGGCCGATGCGTCCCCCGGGTTCTGGTCCGGGTGGTACTGGCGGGCGAGCTTGCGGTACGCCTTCTTGATGGCCGCGTCGTCCGCGTCCTTGGGGACGCCGAGAGCGGAGTAGAAGTCCTTCTCGATCCAGTCCTGACCTGTCACGACGCCCCCTTCCTGGTCATGCTCGTGATCTCATCATCCTCGTCGAACGGGTCCGGGCGGGCCACGCCGAACGCTCGGCATGCCCCACCCGGACCACGGTGTCCTTCAGCGGCCCGGCGTCACTCGGGGCCGACGACGCCCACACGGGCGGCGCGGACCACCTTCTCGCCGATCCGGTAGCCGGGCTCCACCACCAGGCTGACGGTCGTGGCCGCGACGTCCGGGTCGACGTTGTGCATGAGCGCCTCGTGCACCGTGGGGTCGAACTCCTCCCCCACCTGGCCGAACCGCTCGATGCCGAACTTCGCCAGCGACGCGTCGAGCTTCTCCGCGATGGCCGCCATGGGCCCGGTGAGCTCGGCGTGCTGCTTGGCGCGCTCGATGTCGTCGAGCACCGGCAGCAGCGCGACCAGCACGTCCTGCGTGCCCTGCGTGCGCGCCACCTCCTGGTCGCGCAGCGACCGGTTGCGGTAGTTCGTGAACGACGCCCGCTCCCGCTGCAGCGCATCCAGGTGCTCGGCCGCCTCGGCCTTGGCCTTGAGGACCTCGGCGCTCTCGGCGGCCTCGCCCTCGGGCTCGAAGTCGAGTGCCGCGAGCGGGTCGGTGCTCTCGCCCTCGCCGCCGGCCGCCGACTCCCGGGCCTCCCCCGACTCGGGGTCGACCTTGCGCTTGTCGGTGAAGTGGAAGGGGGCGTCCCCCGAGCCCTCGGGCTCGGGGGTCCCCTGCGGGTTCTCCGTCACTTCTTGTCGTCCTCGTCGTCGACGATCTCGGCGTCGACCACGTCCTCGTCGGGGGCGGAGGTCGCGCCCGCGGCCGCGGCCGCGTCGTCCTCGGCCGCCGCGGTGTCACCCGCGGCCTGCTCCTGCTCGGCCGTGGCGTAGAGCGCCTGGCCGATCTTCTGCGAGGAGGCGCCGAGCTTCTCGTACGCGGACTTCACGGCGTCGGCGTCCTCGCCCTCCAGGGCGGTCTTGACGGCGGCGACGTCCGCCTCGACCTCGGTGACGACCTCGGCGGGGAGCTTGTCGCGGTTGTCCGCGATCTGCTTCTCCATCGAGTACGCGAAGGCCTCGGCCTGGTTGCGGGTCTCGGCCTCCTCGCGACGCTTCTTGTCCTCGGCCGCGTGCTCCTCGGCGTCCTTCACCATGCGGTCGATGTCCTCCTTGGGGAGGGCCGACCCGCCGGTGATCTTCATCGACTGCTCGGTGCCCGTGCCGCGGTCCTTGGCGGACACGTGCACGATGCCGTTCGCGTCGATGTCGAAGGTGACCTCGATCTGCGGGACGCCGCGGGGCGCCGGGGCGATGCCGGTGAGCTCGAACGTGCCCAGCGGCTTGTTGTCGCGGGTGAACTCGCGCTCGCCCTGGAAGACCTGGATCGCGACGGACGGCTGGTTGTCCTCCGCCGTCGAGAAGATCTCGCTGCGCTTGGTCGGGATGGCCGTGTTGCGCTCGATGAGCTTGGTCATCACGCCGCCCTTGGTCTCGATGCCGAGGGACAGCGGGGTCACGTCGATGAGCAGCACGTCCTTGCGCTCGCCGCCGATGACGCCGGCCTGCAGGGCCGCGCCCACGGCGACGACCTCGTCCGGGTTGACGCCCTTGTTGGGCTCGCGTCCGCCGGTGAGCTCCTTGACGACCTCGGTCACGGCGGGCATGCGGGTGGAGCCACCCACGAGCACGACGTGGTCGATGTCGGACACGGAGATGCCCGCGTCGCGGATCACCGCGTGGAACGGCGCCTTGGTGCGGTCGATGAGGTCCTGCGTCATCTGCTGGAACTGGGCGCGCGTGAGCTTCTCGTCCAGGTGGACGGGGCCGTTCTCGCTCATCGACAGGTACTGCATCGAGATGGTGGTGCTCGTCGCGGACGAGAGCTCCTTCTTGGCCTGCTCGGCCGCCTCGCGCAGACGCTGCAGGGCGATCTTGTCCTTCGACAGGTCGACGCCCGCGCTGTTCTTCACCTGCTTGATGAGGTGGTCCACGATGCGCTGGTCCCAGTCGTCGCCGCCGAGGCGGTTGTCGCCGGACGTGGCGCGCACCTGGATGGTGGAGAAGTCGTCCTCGTCCTTGCCGACCTCGAGGAGCGAGACGTCGAAGGTGCCGCCGCCCAGGTCGAAGACCAGGATGAGCTCGTCCTCCTTGCCCTTCTCCAGGCCGTAGGCGAGGGCCGCCGCGGTGGGCTCGTTGACGATGCGCGTCACGTTGAGGCCCGCGATCTGGCCGGCGTCCTTGGTCGCCTGGCGCTCGGCGTCGTTGAAGTACGCCGGGACGGTGATGACCGCGTCGGTGACGGGCTCGCCCAGGTACTCCTCGGCGTCGCGCTTGAGCTTGCCGAGCACACGCGCGGAGATCTCCTGCGCGGTGTACTTCTTGTCGTCGATCTCGACCGACCAGTCGGTGCCCATGTGGCGCTTGACCGACGAGATGGTGCGGTCGACGTTGGTGACCGCCTGGCGCTTGGCCACCTCACCGACGAGGACCTCGCCGGTCTTGGAGAACGCGACGACGGACGGCGTCGTGCGCGACCCCTCCGCGTTCGCGATGACGGTGGGCTCGCCGCCCTCCAGGACGGCGACCACCGAGTTGGTGGTACCCAGGTCGATACCGACTGCTCGAGCCATGTGTGCTGCCTCCATGCGTACGTCCGGGCGCCTCTGCGCCCGAGGTTGAGTCAACTGCACTCAACGTAAATCTCGGCGTCCCCGCCTCGCAAACCGCAGGCGCCAAAGTTGAGTCTGCATGGCTCAACCTTGCTCAGGGCGTCGATATTCCCGCAGGCAGCCCCCGCTGTTCGCCGTGAGCGAACAGCGGGGGCTGAGGGGCAGTCGCAGGGTCAGACGAGCTCGACGCCGTCGGCCTGAGGGCCCCGGTCGCTCTGGCGCACCTTGAAGCGGACCCGGTCGCCCTCCTCGAGGAACTCGACGTCGCGCACGACCGACACGTGCACGAACAGGTCCTCGCCCCCGGCGTCGGGCGTGATGAAGCCGAACCCGCGGTCCGCGTCGTAGCGCGCGACGGTGCCCTCGCCGCCGCGCACCGGCCCGCCGGCCGGGCGGCCCGAGCGCCCCCGGTCCGAGCGGCCGTGGTCCCGACCGTGATCCGCGCGACCGCGGTCCCGGCCGTGGTCCGAGCGGCCGCGGTCGGCCCCGCGCACGCCGGAGCCGCGCACGAGCCGCACGTCGCGGGCGTTCGGCCCCTTGTCGCCGTCGACGACGTCGTAGGTCACCCGCGCGCCCTCGGGCAGCGAGGTCAGCCCCGGGCCGAGCGCGTTGACGTGGACGAAGAGGTCGCCGCCGCCCGCGTCCGGGGCGATGAACCCGAAGCCCTTGGTGTCGTCGAACCAGGACACGGTGCCGTCCGCGCCGTCCGAGGCCGCCCGAGCGGACTCCGACGCGAGCGGCAGCAGGTGGTCCGCCTGCGGCCCCTTCTCCCCCTCGACGACGAGGAACGCCACGCGCTGCCCCTCCGACACCACGCCGCCGCCCACGATGGCCGAGCTGTGCAGGAAGATCTCCTGGCCACCGTCCTCGGGCGTGACGAAGCCGTACCCCTTGGCCGGCTCGTACCAGCTCACGGTGCCGAGCACGCCCAGGGGTGCGTCGGCGGCCCGGTCGCCCGTGACGCGGACGCGCCGCGCCTGGGGGCCGCGGTCGCCCTCGCCGACCTCGAACTCGACGGCCTGCCCCTCGCGGAGCTGCTTCGGCCCGTCCCCGCCGACGATCTCGGAGGCGTGCACGAACAGGTCCTCCTCGTCGTTCCCGAGGTCGATGAAACCGAACCCTCGGTCGGCGTCGAACCATCGGACTGTTCCCTGGGGCACGTCAAACTCCTCGTCTCGACTGACTTCTCCTCCCCAGTGTCCCCCGGCGGGGCCGTCGACAGGCGGTTCGGGCGGCCCTCGGGGACGCGGCGCCCGTCACACCCGCGCCGCCCGCCTCGTCGTACCGACGACCCGGGCACGACGCCCGGGCACGACGACGGAGGGAGCGGGTGCGCATGGACACGGCCGCCGTGGTGGTGACGATCCTCGGAGCGGTGATCAACGGGGCGGCCGCCGCCTTCTACCTGGCCGGGCACGAGTACCCGCGCAGCCAGGCGGACATGAAGGGCATCCCGCGCCGGTACGTGCCGATGCTCGGGATGCTGCTCGCGGCTGGCGCCGTCGGGCTGCTGGTCGGGTTCGCGCTGCCGCTCGTGGGCGTCCTCGCCGCGGGCGGCCTGGTCCTGTACTTCGTGGGGGCGATCGTCGCCCACCTGCGGGTGGGCTCCCACCACGTCGTGGGCGCGATCGTGTTCCTCGCCGTCGCGGCCGCCGCGTTGACGCTGGGGCTCCTGGCGGGCAGCGCCTGACCGCGCGGACCCGTCAGCGGCGCCGGGTGCGCCCGAGGCGGGGCCCGGTGCCGAAGTACTCGCGGAACACGTAGAGCGCGGGCGACCAGGCGTCCGTGTCGACGTGCCCGGTGCCGGTGTCCACGACGGCGCGGTCCGCGTGGACCGCCCGGACGTAGACCTCGACGATGCGGAAGTCGTCGCCGTCGGGGCCCTTCGGCGCGTGGATCGCCTGCACCTCCGCCTCGCACTGGATGGCGCACTCGGCGATGCGCGGCGGGCGCACCACCGTGGAGGGCTGCGGGGTGAAGCCGCCGGGGGTCCACTTGTCACCGCTGCTGCGGAACCGGCCCCGCTTGTGCGGCGGGAGCGGGTCGCTGCCGCTCAGCAGCGCGATCTCCTCCACCTGCGACCAGCGCTCGGCGTGCGGGAAGTTCACGACGCACTGGCCCTCGCGCTCGAGGTTGGCGAGCGTCTGCGACGCGGCGCCCCAGCCCAGCACGATCGTGCGCCCCAGCGTCCACGCCGACGACATCGGCCCGATGTTCGTCGACCCGTCGGGACCGGTGGTGGTGACCAGCGCGATCGGGGTGCCGACGTACAGCACCGGGGGGTCGATGGGCACGTGCGACGACGAGGCCTCGTCGGGCACGGTGTCGTGCGCCGCGGCGCTGGTCGGGCTCATGGCCCCATCGTCGGGGCGGGACGCTTCGGTCCCCGCCGAACCGTCAGAGCGGCTTGCGCATCTGCTGCGTGACGACGGCGTACCCGGAGGAGTCGTACAGCGCCATGGCGGTCGCGTTGCGGCCGTGGACGTTCAGCTCCAGCGCGGTGGCGCCGGCTTCCCGGGCCGCGTCCTCCGTGGCCGTCAGGAGCGCGCGGCCGAAGCCCTGGCCTCGCCGCGGCTCCAGCACCTCGATGTCGTAGAGGAACGCCACCCCCGGCAGGCAGTGCGGCGGGTCCAGCGCCACCCAGGCGCGGCCGACCGGCTCGCCGTCCGCGTCCACCCCGACCCGCACGAGCATCCCCTCGGTGGCGAGCCCCCGCGGGAGCAGGGCCGCGCTCTCCTCGCGGGCGCGGCGCACCGACCCCTCCCACGGCCACCGTCCGGCGGCGACCTGCTCCGCGGCGTACCCCTCGGCCAGGTCGTCCTGCCACTCGTCGAACTCGGCCTCGGTCATCGGGCGGAGCGTCACCGTCGTCATGGACGCATGCTGGCACACCGCGGGTCCCACGGGCCGACGTAGTACCCGGTGACCGATCCGGGCCCGGAAGCGTCACCGGGTACTACGTCAACGGCCACGCCTGGTCAGTCGTCGACGGCCTCGCCGGTGGGGTCGTTCGCAACCACCGCGTCGAGGCGCTCGCCGCCGACGGGCTCGCGGTGCCACTCGACGAGGCGCCAGCCGGAGGCCGGGTCGCCCTCGACCTCGATGAGGCCGGTGTTCGCGAGCGGGGTGTGCGCCAGCTCGTCGACGTCGAGCCCGCGCACCCGGGCGCCGGACCACGACCGGATCGCCGCGCCGTGCGAGACGGCGAGGACGACGCCGTGGCCGCGGTCGGTACGGTCGGCCACGCCCGCGAGCGCGGCGACGGCGTCGTCGAAGCGGGTGAGGAACGCGTCGCCGTCGGGCCCGCCGGGCATGCGACGGGACCGGTCGCCGCGCGACCAGGCGAACACGGTCTCCAGGTAAGTGTGGTGGTCGGCGAGGTCCGCGGACATCTCCAGGGAGCCCGCCTCGATCTCGCGCAGCCCGTCGAGGACGGTGGGGCGCAGGGCGCGGTCGTCGGCCAGCGGCTGGGCGGTGAGGGTGGTGCGTAGCAGCGTCGAGACGGCGAGGGCGTCGATGCGCCGCCCCTCCAGCGCGCGGGGGACGGCGGCGGCCTGCTGCTCCCCGAGCGGGGTGAGCCGCGGCCCGGGGGCACCGGTGTCGAGCAGGCCGGCCACGTTGGCGGGGGTCTGTCCGTGTCGCAGGAGGAGGAGGCGCATGGTCCTACCCTCTCCTACCCTGGCCGACCCGCCGCCGTCGCGGGGACCGCGCCGCCCGCCGGCCGGACGACCGCGCCTGCGAGGATGACCGGGTGCCGATCACCGTGGTCCCCTCGTCCCCCGACTGGCCCGCCGCGTTCGAGGGCGTCGCGGCCGCGCTGCGGGCGGCGCTCGCCGGGGTGCCGACGGCCGTCGTCGAGCACGTCGGCTCGACCTCCGTGCCCGGCCTGGCGGCGAAGCCGGTCCTCGACGTCGACGTGATCGTCCCTGCCGAGGACGTCGCCGCCGCGGTGCGGGCGCTCGAGGGCGTGGGGTACGCCCACGCCGGCGACCTGGGCCTGCCCGGCCGCGAGGCGATGGACGCGCCCGACGACGACCCCGCCCGGCACGTCTACGTCTGCGCGGCCGGGACGCTCCACGTGCGCAACCACCTCGCCGTCCGGGACGTGCTGCGGCGCCGCGCCGACCTGCGCGACGAGTACGGCGCGGTGAAGGCCGCGCTCGCCGCCGACCCCACGATGGACATCGACCGGTACGTCGCCGGCAAGTCGGCCGTGCTGCAGAAGGTCCTCGCCGAGTCGGACCTCACGCCGGGCGAGCTGCGCGAGATCCTCGGCACCAACGACCCCGGCATCGACTGACCCCGGCATCGACGACCCGTCCGCCTGACGGCGCGCTGCGCCGCGGCCGCGCCTCAGCGCAGCCGGTAGCGCCGCTCGGGCCGGCCCGCGGTGCCGTAGTTGAGGCGCACGGCGGCGCGCCCCGTCGTCGCGAAGTGCTCCAGGTAGCGACGCGCGCTGACGCGGCTGACGCCGATCTCGTCGGCGCACTCGGCGGCGCTCAGCTCCGCGCCGTCGGACAGGGCCGCGAGCACGGCGTCCGCGGTCTCCTGGCTGAGCCCCTTGGGGAGCGCGGGGCGCGCGCCGCCGCCCGCGCGCGAGGGCTGCGGCGCGAGGAGGGCGTCGATCTCGGCCTGACCG
This sequence comes from Isoptericola sp. NPDC060185, assembly GCF_042728595.1. Classification (NCBI taxonomy): domain Bacteria; kingdom Bacillati; phylum Actinomycetota; class Actinomycetes; order Micrococcales; family Promicromonosporaceae; genus Isoptericola; species Isoptericola sp. NPDC060185. Next base: position 89,378 of record NZ_JBHWYY010000004.1, read on the forward strand.
GGTCCGCCGGGGCGGTCGCGGCCGTCGAGGGCCTCGTGGGCGCGGCGGAACGCCTCCAGCCGGGCCGCGAGGTCCTCCGACGCGAACGGCTTGACGAGATAGTGCGCGGCACCGCCGGCCGCCGCCGCGCGGACCGTGTCGGCCTCGCGGGCCGCCGTGATCACGACGACCCCGAGGTCGCGGCCCGCCGCCCGCAGCCGCCGCAGCACCTCGATGCCGTTGATGTCGGGCAGGTGCACGTCGAGCAGCACCAGGTCGGGGCGCAGGGCCTCCACGGCGGCGAGCGCGTCCGCGCCGGTGTGCGCCTCCCCGACGACGCGGAAGCCGTCCACCCGCTCCACGAAGCGGCGGTGGATGGACGCGACCATGAAGTCGTCCTCCACCACCAGCACGTCGAGGCTCACGCCTGCTGCACCCCCTGCTCGCTCGCCCGGTCGGCCCGGCCCGCCCCCGCGACGGCCTGCGGCAGCCGCACGATGAACACGGCGCCGCCGCTCGGCTCCTCGCCGTCGTGGCCGGCACGGCCGTGGTCGCCGCCATTGTGCATGGTCACCGTGCCGCCCCGGCGCTGCGCCAGCACGTGCACCAGCGCGAGGCCGACACCGCGCCCGGTCTCGCCGTGCGGCTTCGTGCTCCAGCCGCGGCGGAAGATGGCGTCGGCCTGCTCGGGCGGCACGCCGCGCCCGGTGTCCGCGACCTCGACGAGGACGTCGTGCGCGGGGCCGTCCTGGGCCAGGCGCACCCGGACCATGGCGGGGGCGGAGACGCCGTCCGCGCCCGGGCCCGCGGCCCACGCCGCGGCGTCCACCGCGTTGTCCACGAGGTTGCCGAGCACGGTGCCCACGTCGGCGGACAGGTCGGGGTCGAGGCGCGGCAGCGCGCTGCCCTGGTCGACGACGAGCTCCACGTGCCGCTCGTCCGCGAGGCTCGCCTTCGCGATGAGCAGGGCCGCCACCGCCGGGTCCGCGACCCGCGACGTCACCACGTCGCTGAGGGCGGCGCGCCGGCGGGTGAGGCGGTCGACGAACCGGCCCACCTCCTCGTACTCCCCCAGCTCGATGAGGCCGGAGACCGTGTGGAGCTGGTTGCTGAACTCGTGGGTCTGCGCGCGCAGCGTCTCGGTCACGCTCTCGCGCGCGTGCAGCTCGCTCTGCAGCGCCAGCAGCTCCGTGCGGTCGCGCAGCGTGGTCACCGTGCCGGCCGGGCGGCCGTCGTGCAGCACGCGGCGGCGGTTCAGCACCAGCACGGTGTCCCCGGAGACGAGCACCACGTCGTGCACCTCGTCCGTGCCGCGCAGCAGGTCGGCGACGGCTGGCTCCAGGCCCACGTCCGCCAGGCCCGGGTCGTCCAGGCGCCGCCCCGTCAGGTCGGGGGCGTCGTCCGCAAGACCGAGCAGCGCGCGGGCGCTGTCGCTCACGAGGCTCACGCGGCCGTCGTCGCCCACCACGACCACGCCCTCGCGGATGGAGCGCAGCACGCCCTCGCGGTGGTCCGCGAGCGCCGCGATCTGCGCCGGCTCCAACCCGCGGGTGCGGCGCTTGACCAGGCGCGCCAGCAGCCACGACCCGGCGACGGCGAGCGCCGTGCCGATGCCGAGGACCACGAGGACGTCCCCGCCGGCACGGGACACGCGCTCGGCCAGCGGCGGGTACGGGTCGGCGAGCACGGCGACGGCGAGCGGGTGCGGCGCGCTCCCCCCGTACACCGGGACCCAGGCGGCGATCGAGCGGTCGCCGAGGTCGGTCACGTCGCCACTGCCGGCGACCGTGCCGGCGTCGGCCGGCAGCGCGAGCTGCTCGCCCGTGCGCGTCGGGTCGGTCGACAGCAGGATCCGCCCGTCGAGGTCCGTGAGGTAGGCCGTCTTCGCGTCGACGTACGCGGCCCGGGACTGCAGGTAGAAGAGCAGGGCCTGCGTGTCGCTCGCGCCGTCGGCGAGGCCGCCCTGGAGTGCGGGGATGCCCGCCAGCCCCTCGGCGGCCACCTCGAGCCGGTCGGCGCGGTCGTCGCGGAACTGGGCGTCGGCCTGCCCGAGGAACACGCCCGCGGCCGCCGCGACCACCACGAGGAGCACGGCGAGCTGGAGCAGCAGGACCTGCCCGGCGAGGGTGAGGTGGCCGCGGGGGCGGCGCGAGGAGCGTGACCGCAAGTTCCACAACCTCCTTTGGTTGTCCAATGATGACGCGCCCGGCCCGGGCCTGTGACGATCGCACCCGGGGCACAGCCGCCCCGCAGCACCGACAGTCTGGAGCACACGGTGTCGACGACGACATCCCGGCGACGACGCGGCGTCCGCGCCGCCGTCGCCGCGACCCTGGCGACGGCCCTGCTCGCCGTCACCGCCGCGTGCGGGGTCACGCGCGGCGACGACTCGACCGACCTCGACATGTGGATCCCGAACAGCCCCGGCGGCGGGTACGACCAGACCGGCCGCGCGGCCGTCGGCGTCCTGGACCGCGACGGCATCACCGGCGGCGACATCCAGGTCACCAACATCCTGGGCGCGGGCGGCTCGGTCGCCATGTCGCGGCTCATGGGCGAGGCCGGCAACGAGCGGCTCATGATGACGCTCGGCCTCGGCGTCGTCGGGTCCACGTACTCGTTCGGCGTGGACGCCCGCCCCCAGGACGCCACCCCGCTCGCCCAGCTCATCGAGGAGCAGGAGGGCGTCCTCGTCCCCGCCGACTCGCCCTTCGAGACCATCGACGACCTCGTCGACGCGTGGAAGAAGGACCCGGGCTCCGTGGTGCTGGGCGGCGGCTCGTCGCCCGGCGGGCCCGACCACCTGTTCCCCATGCAGCTCGCGAAGGCCACGGGCGTCGACCCGAAGGACCTGCGGTACGTGTCGTACGACGGCGGCGGTCCCCTGACCAGCGCCCTGCTGGGGCACAAGATCCAGGTGGGGTTCTCCGGCCTCGCCGAGTTCGAGGGGCAGATCGAGGCGGGCGAGCTGCGCGTGCTCGCCGTCTCCGGCGACGAGCGCGTCGCCGGGGACACCCTCGCCGACGTCCCCACGCTCACCGAGAGCGGCATCGACCTCGTCTTCACCAACTGGCGCGGCGTCGTGGCCCCGCCCGGCATCAGCGACGAGGCCCGCGACCGGCTCATCGACCACCTCACCCGCATGCACGACTCGCCCGAGTGGGAGCAGGCCCTGGCCGACAACGGCTGGACGGACGCCTTCGTCACCGGCGACGACTTCGAGCAGTTCCTGCGCGAGCAGGACCAGCGGGTGTCGACCACCCTCAAGGAGCTGAACCTGCTGTGAGCACCGACGTGGAGACCCCCGCACCGGGGGCCGCGGACCCGGGTCCGCAGGGCCCGACCGCGACGCCGCGCGTCGACCGCGCGCAGTACGGCCTCGCCGCCGTGCTGCTGATCGTCGGCGCCTACACCGTGTACGACGCGAGCACCCTGGAGGTCGGGTTCGCCGACCCGGTGGGCCCGCGCATCTTCCCGATCCTCATCGGCGGCGGTCTCGTCGTGACGAGCGTGCTGCTGGCCCTGGCGACGGCGCGCGGGTCGCGCCCCGAGCCGGAGGCCGGCGAGGACGTCGACGTCACGACCGCGGCCGACTGGCCCACCGTGCTCAAGCTGGTGGGCGTCGTCCTGCTGACGATCGCCACGGTGACGTGGCTCGGGTGGGCGCTCGCGGGCGCCATCCTCTTCGCCGGCGCCGCCTGGGCGCTGGGCAGCCGCACGCACGTGCGCGACGTCCTCGTGGGGCTCGTGCTCGCGGTGGGCAGCTGGTACGGCTTCGTCGTCGGGCTGGGCATCCCGCTCACCCCCGGCGTCCTCGACGGGATCCTGTGAGGCGGCGGGACTGATGGAGAACCTCGGACTGCTGTGGGACGGCCTCGGCGCCGCCCTCACCCCCATGAACCTCCTGTACGCGGCGGTGGGCGTGCTGCTCGGCACGTTCGTCGGCGTGCTGCCCGGCATCGGGCCGGCGATGGCGATCGCGCTGCTGCTGCCCGTGACGTTCGGGCTGGAGCCCACGCAGGCGTTCATCATGTTCGCCGGCCTCTATTACGGCGGCATGTACGGCGGGTCGACGACGTCGATCCTGCTCAACACCCCCGGCGAGTCGGCGTCCGTGATGACGGCGCTGGAGGGCAGCCGGATGGCGCGCGCCGGGAGGGGCGCGCAGGCGCTGGCGACGGCGGCCGTCGGGTCGTTCGTCGCGGGCACGATCGGCACCCTGCTGGTCGCGTTCTTCGCGCCGTCGCTGGCCGACGTCGCGGTCGAGATCGGCGCGCCGTCCTACTTCGCCCTCATGGTGCTGGCGCTGGTCCTCACGGCCACGGTGCTCGGGTCGAGCCCGCTGCGCGGCCTCATGTCCCTGTTCGTGGGCCTGACGATCGGCCTCGTGGGCCTGGACCTCAACACCGGCCAGCCGCGCCTGACGTTCGGCGTCACGCAGCTCGTGGACCGCCTGGACATCGTGGTGGTGGCCGTGGGCATCTTCGCCCTCGGCGAGGCGCTGTGGGTGGCCGCCCACCTGCGCCGCAAGCCCGCCGAGGTCGTGCCCGTCGGGCAGCCGTGGATGGGCCGCGAGGACCTCAGGCGCTCCTGGAAGCCGTGGCTGCGCGGCACCGCGTTCGGCTTCCCGTTCGGCGCGCTGCCGGCCGGCGGCGCCGAGCTGCCGACGTTCCTGTCGTACGTCACCGAGCGCAGCATGGCCAAGCGCGGCGTCGCCAAGGGGCGGGCCGGCGCCAAGGACGAGTTCGGCCAGGGCGCCATCGAGGGCGTCGCCGGCCCCGAGGCGGCGAACAACGCCTCGGCCGCGGGCATGCTCGTGCCGATGCTGGCGCTCGGCCTGCCCGTCACCGCGACGGCGTCCGTGATGCTGTCCGCGCTGCAGGGGTACGGCATCCAGCCGGGCCCGCAGCTCATGACCGAGCACGCCGACATGGTGTGGACGCTGCTCGCCAGCCTGCTGATCGGCAACCTGCTGCTGCTGGTGCTCAACCTGCCGCTGGCGCCCCTGTGGGCGCGGCTGCTGCGCATCCCGCGGCCGCAGCTGTACGCCGGCATCCTCTTCTTCGCCTGCCTCGGCGCGTACGCGACCAACCTCGACCCGTTCGACATCGGCCTGCTGCTCGTCTTCGGCCTGCTGGGCCTGGCGATGCGACGGTTCGGGCTGCCGGTGCTGCCGCTCATCCTCGGCGTCATCCTCGGCCCGCTCATGGAGACCAAGCTGCGCGAGGCGCTCACCATCTCCGGCGGCGACCCGTCGATCCTGTGGAGCGAGCCGCTGGCCATCGCCATCTACGTGGTGCTCGCCCTCGCCCTCGCCGGCCGCCCGCTGCTGTCGCGGTGGCGGTCGCGCACCGAGTCGCGGCTGGAGGCCGAGGCGGCGGCCGCGAGCGAGACCGAGACGGAAGGAGCACTGCGGTGACCGAGCACGAGACGACCGAGCACGAGACGACCGAGCACGAGACGTCCCCCGAGGCGTCGACCGACACCGGATGGGTGGTCGTCGCCTGGACCCCGGACGAGTTCGGCGACGCGGCGCTGGAGCACGGGATCGCCTGGGCGCGCGAGGGCGGGCGCGGGGTCGCCGTCGTCAACGGCACCCGCGGCGACGCCCTCGTCGACGAGCGCTACGCCGCCCCCGCCGGGCTCGCCGACCTGGCCGAGCGGCTGCGGGGCACCGGCCTGCCGCACCTGGTGCGGCAGGAGATGGGGCGCGACGTCGCGGAGCAGGTGCTCGACGTCGCGTCCGAGCTGTCCGCGCGGCTCGTCGTCGTCGGCCTGCGGCACCGCAGCCCGGTGGGGAAGCTGCTCATGGGGAGCGTCGCGCAGCGCATCCTGCTCACCGCCGAGTGCCCGGTGCTCGCCGTGAAGCCCGGCGAGCGGCCCGCGTAAGGAACCGTCCGCCCGGGACACTACGTCGTGTGACCATCCCCGACGGCACTCCCGACGGCACCGCCGAGCCGCGCGACCGGCTGTCCGCGCTGTGGAGCGCGCACGCCGTCCGCGTCCAGGCGTACCTGTGGCGCCACACCGACCCGGACACCGCCCAGGACGTGCTCTCCGAGACGTTCCTCGTGGCCTGGCGTCGCCTCGACGACGTCCCCGACCCGGCGCTGCCGTGGCTGCTGGTCGTGGCGCGCAACCTCGTGCGCAACGCCCACCGGGCCGCGCGCCGGCGGCGCACCCTCGACGAGGAGCTCGCCTCCCTCGCGGCGTCGGCGCCGCTGCCCGAGGCGGCCCCCGAGGCGCTCGCCGTCGAGCGGGACGACCTGCTCCGGGCCCTCGCCCGCCTCACCGAGCGGGAGCGCGAGGCCATCCTCCTGGTGGCGTGGGACGGCCTCGCGCCGCCCGAGGCCGCCGCCGTCGCCGGGTGCAGCACCGCGACGTTCCACGTGCGCCTGCACCGCGCCCGACGCCGGCTCTCGTCCCTCGCGGACGGCACCGCCGACGCCCCCACGAGCCGCCCCGCAGGCGGCGGCACCGACGACTCCCGCTCCCCCGCGTCCTCGAGGAGGTCCGCATGAGCACCGCCGACATCGACGAGCGCCTCGCCCGCCTCGCGCCCACCACGTCCCCCGACCCCGAGCGGCTCACCGCCGCGCGCGCCGTGCTCGACGACGTGCTCGACGGTGTGCTCGACGGCGCCGACGATGGGACCGGGCCCTCCCGCAGCCGGCGGCTCGGCGACGCGCACGTGCTCGACCTCGACGCCGCGCGCGCCCGCCACTCCGGCCACGACGTCGACGCCGACGGCGGCGGCGTCCCGCTCCCCCTGGTCGACGACGACGTCGTCGTCCCGCTGGGCCGCGGCCGCACCGCCCGCGAGCGCCGCACGCGCCGCGTGCTGCTCGGTTCCGCCGCGGCGGGCGTCGTCGGCGTGGTCGCCGTCGGGCTGGCGCTGACCGGCCGCCCCCCCGCCCTCGTGCCCGCGGGGCCGCCCCCGAGCGCGTGCGCGTCGCGGCTCACGACCGCCGCGCACCAGGACGTCGACCTCGACCCGCCGCAGGCGTGGCGCTCGCTCGCCACCGAGTCCCACGACGACGGCACGCGGCTCGCCCTGATGCGGTCCGAGGACGGCGATCTCACCGGCTTCTGCGGGGAGGCCGGCGGCGCGGGCGGCTCCTCGGCGTCGACCACCCTGTGGCCGGACGCCCAGGACACCGTGGAGCCGGGCCAGGACGGCGTCGTGGCCACCGGGGTCCGCGACGACGACTGGTACGTGGCGTGGGGCACCGCCGGGCCGGACGTGCGGGACCTGCGCCTGCAGGCGGACTGGTCGAGCACCGACCCGTCGAGCACCGACCCTTCGAGCACCGACCCTTCGAGCACCGACCCCTCGGGCGCTGACCGGGCCGAGGGTGACGGCTTCGTGGTCGAGGTGCGCTCGACCGGCGACGGCGGGTGGGCGGTGCTGCTCGACGGCGACGAGGTGCCCGCGGACGCCGACGTGTCGCTCCGCTGGCGCCTCCCGGACGGGTCGGAGCGCACGGCGCCGCTGGAGGGCGCCTGGCCCGCGGACCCGACGACCGTGACGCCGCCCGCCGAGGCGCGCCGGGACGCGTGCGCACCCGGCCGCTCCACGACCGGGGTCCGGCCCGTGATCGAGCAGCGGACCGGCGACGACGGCATCACCGTCCTCGCGAACGACGAGCGGTTCGTCGTGTGCACGCAGGACGCCGAGTCCCCGTACCGCGCGTGGCACACGCTCAGCGGCACGATGACCGACCGGCCGGCGCGGGACGAGGCGATCGCCCTGGGCGGCGGCGGCTCGGACGACGCCCGGACGCTGGTCGGCCTGGCGGGCGACGACGTGGCCCACGTCTGGCTGCGCCTCCCCGACGGGACCCTGCTCGACGGGGTCCTGTCGGGCGGCTACTGGCTGGTCCCGGGCGCGGGGGTCGGCGAGAAGCAGTGGGACGACGCCCGGCTCGTCTGGCGCCTCGAGGACGGCACCCGGCACGGGTCCCCCACCTTCGGGTGACGGGCCGCCCGGCCGGTGCGCGCGCCGGCCGGGCGACCCGGTAACGCCTCAGTAACTCCTCCTTCCTAGCGTTCAGGGTCCCGATACCTGTCCACTGGAGGAGCGCACCATGCACCCGCCCCGCCCGTCCCGGCGCCGAACCGCCGTCTGGGCCGCAGCCTCGCTCACGGCGGCCGCGCTGCTGGCCAGCCCGCTGTCCGCCACCGCCGACCCCGCCGCGCCCGCCGGCGACGCCAAGGTGGACGCGGCCCTCGCGAGCGCCGTGAAGGGTGGCAAGGACGCCACCTTCTTCGTCGTCCTGAAGGACCAGGCGACGCTGGCCGCGCCGAAGGCCGCGAAGTCCCACGCGGCGCGCGCGAAGGCGGCCTACACCGAGCTGCGCGCGCACGCCGCGACCAGCCAGAAGTCGCTGACGGCCTACCTCGACGCCCAGCAGGTGGGCCACGAGGACTACTGGATCGCCAACACGGTCGAGGTGACCGGCGACGCCGACCTCGTCGCCGCGCTGGCCGCGCGGTCCGACGTCGCGTCGCTCGTCAAGGAGAAGACGTACACGCTCGACGAGACCGAGTCGGCGCCGGCGGGCGAGGTCACGTCGACGCTCGCCGACGACGGCACCCCCGAGTGGGGCGTCGCCGACATCAACGCCGACGACGTGTGGTCGCAGTACGAGGACCGCGGCGAGGGCATCGTCATCGCCAACATCGACTCCGGCGTGCAGTTCGACCACTCCGACCTGGTGGCGGGCTACCGCGGCAACAACGGCGACGGCACGTTCACGCACGACTACAACTGGTACAACCCGACCGGTGAGTGCGGCGACGCGACCGTCCCGTGCGACAACAACGGCCACGGCACCCACACGATGGGCACGATGGTCGCGAAGAACGGCATCGGCGTCGCCCCGAACGCGACGTGGATCGCCGCCAAGGGCTGCGAGTCGCGGTCCTGCTCCGACACCTCGCTCCTGAAGGCCGGCCAGTGGATCCTGGCGCCCACGGACTCGCAGGGGAACAACCCCCGCCCGGACCTCGCGCCGAACGTCGTGAACAACTCGTGGGGCGGCGGCGAGACCACCTTCTACCAGGACATCATCGAGGCCTGGAACGCCGCGGGGATCTTCGAGGCGTTCGCCGCCGGCAACTCCGGCGACGGCGCGACCTGCTCCACCACGGAGGCGCCGGGCGCGCAGGCCCCGGCCTACGGCGTCGGCGCGTACGACGTGAACGGCAAGATCGCGAGCTTCTCCGGCTTCGGCCCGTCGCCGGTCGACGGCTCCGCGAAGCCGAACATCTCCGCCCCGGGCGTCAACGTGCGATCCACGTGGCCCGGGTCGTCCTACCTCGCGGAGAACGGCACGTCGATGGCGACCCCGCACGTCGCGGGCGCCGTGGCCCTGCTGTGGTCGGCCGCCCCGTCGCTCATCGGCGACATCGAGGGCACCCGCGCGCTGCTGAACTCCGGCGCCCGCGACGTCGACGACACGCACTGCGGCGGCACCGCCGACGCGAACAACGTGTGGGGCGACGGCAAGCTGGACATCCTCGCCTCGGTCGAGCTCGCGCCGCACACCGCCGTGGCGGTCACCGGCACGGTGACGAACGCGGCCACGGGCGCCCCCGCGCGCGGCATCGACGTGACCGCGACCGGCGCCGCCGGCGCCCGCACGGTGACGACCTCGGCGGCCGGCACCTACCGCATCACGCTGGCTCCGGGCACGTACGACTTCGCGTTCGGCGGCTACGGGTACGCCTCGGCGGCCCGCTCCGGCGTCACCCTCACCACGGGCGAGCCGCTGACGCAGGACGTCGCGATGGAGCCCACGGCGGCCCACCCGGTCACGGGCACCGTCCTGGACGTCACGGGCAAGCCGCTGGCCGGCACGACCGTCGCGGTGGCGGGCACCCCCGTCGACGCGGTGGTCACGGCCGCCGACGGCTCGTTCACCCTCCCCGCCGTCGCCGAGGGCGACTACACCCTCACGGCGACGCCGGCCGAGCCGGTCCTGTGCAACGGGACCGCGCACGACGCCCTCACCGTCGACGGCGACGAGACCCGCACCGTGCAGCTCCCGCCGCGGGCCGACCGGTCCGGCAACAGCTGCACCCCGGCGTCCTACTCCTGGGTGAAGGGCTCGACCAAGGTCGCGCTGAGCGGCGACGAGGACGCGGCGACGATCTCGCTGCCGTTCCCCGTCTCGCTGTACGGCGTGGACTACTCCGCCGCGTCGGTCACCACGAACGGCCTCGTCAACTTCCTCGAGCCGCGCCTCGGCGACTACGACAACACCGCGCTGCCCGCGGCCGCGAAGCCGAACGGCATCGTCGCCCCGTTCTGGGACGACCTGACCTTGGACAAGAAGTCCAGCGTGCAGACGGCCACGACGGGCAAGGCGGGGGCGCGCACGTTCGCCGTCGTCTGGACCGACGCCCTGCTCGCCTCCGGCTCCGGCCGCGTGACGTTCGAGGCCCTCTTCGACGAGGCCACCGGCGCCGTCACGTTCCAGTACAAGTCCGTGCCCGGCAACGGGTCCGGCGCCACCGTCGGCATCGAGAACCAGGCCGGCTCCGACGCCCTCCAGTACTCGTTCGACCAGGCCGTCCTCACCGACGGCTCGGCGATCCGCATCGCGCAGGGAGACTGACCATGCGACCCCTCTCCACGCGGGCCAACCGGCTCGCCTCCACCCTCGTCGCGGCGGGTCTCGTGCTCGCCGCGGCCCCGCAGGCCCTCGCGGCCGACGACGACGGCGCGCTGACCCTCACCGCCGACCAGGCCCAGGCGCTGGCCGACCGCATGAGCGGCGGGCTGTACGGCGACGACGCGACGGCGGACGACAGCACCTCCGACGACGCGACGACCGGCGACACGACCGGCGACGGCAGCGCCGTCGACCCGTCGACGCCGGTCACGTTCACCGCCCGCTCGACGATCGAGGGCGTGCGCGGCGTGGGCGTCACGCTGCCCGCCGCGGGCGACCAGTACTTCACGCTGCACAGCCTGGGCAACGTCCAGCTGCACCGCGCGGACGGCAGCACCGTGTGGGAGCGGAACAACAGCTCCCTGTACAAGGACTGGGGCGTCCGGCCCGCCCGCGCGTGGGAGAAGGTCATGTACCCGCCGCTGGTCCTCATGGGCTACAACGCGGTGAGCCCGTTCTCGCCGACGTCGGACGCGGGGTACGACACCGCCGACCTCACCGGCGACGGCACGCCCGACGTCGTGTTCTCCGCGTCCGTCGGGACGAACCCGCCGGTCGGCGCCACCATCCCCGGCACCACGATGAAGCAGGGCACCCTGGTCACCGTCCTCGACGGCGCCACCGGCAAGACCCTGTGGTCCAAGGTGTACTCCTTCGCCTCGATGGTGAAGGTCGTCGACGGCACGCTCCTGGTCGCGAACGCCCCGCGCACCAACCAGTACGCGCCCGCCACCGAGGCCGCCACCCTCACGGGCACCCGGTTCTCGTTCGCGGACGGCGCCCTCACCCCGACGGACACGTGGACCCACGACACCGGCGAGGCGGGCAACGCCTCCTGGGGCGGGATCACCGCGCTCGGCGACGGCCGCGTCGCCGTCTCGTGGAACACCCGCAAGACGGACACGGTGGCCCCGCAGGGCCACACCCTCGTGCTGGACGCCGCGGACGGGTCCGTCGGCTGGCAGGCGGACGGCGACCTGTACGGACGACAGCTCCACCTGGACACCGACCGGGGCCGCCTCGTCGCGATCGAGCAGCCGGACTTCTCCGACGGCGTCGCCTACTCCGTGGTGGCGTACGACCTCGCGTCCGGCGACCGCAGCGTGCTCAGCACGCGCGTGAACGCGCTGGCCACCGCCATGACGGTCGGCGACGCCGCGAAGGCCAAGGGCACCGAGTACGTGGTCAGCGAGTCCACGCTGGACTCCGACCTCTTCCTCAACGCCTCCACGATCCGCGTCCTGAGCGGGGACGACGCCGCCACGGTGCGGTGGGTGTCCACCACCAAGCGCGACGCGGACAACCACGCCGACGCCCCGAGCGCGTGGGGCCTCGACGTGATCAAGGGCGGCACGCTGATCGTCACCGCCCAGGACGACGCCGGCATGGCCACCGCCGCGAACGTCGGCGGCCTGCGGTACGGCTCGCTCACGGCGTACTCGAACGCGGGCACGGAGCTGTGGCGCCAGGACGGCACCGACGCGTCGCCGATGTTCCAGCAGGTCTACCGGGTCGGCTCCAAGGACTTCGTCCGCGTCGTCGACCAGAACCAGAACATCCACACCTTCAGCGCCGCCAAGGGCGAGGAGACCTCCGTCGCCCCGATGCAGGGCGACGTGAACTTCGCGGCCGCCGCGGACCTGGACGGCGACGGCGGCCAGGACGTCGTCGCGGGCGGCACGTCCCGCGGCGTGTGGGCCTGGACCGGGCGCTCGCTCCTCGACGGCACGCCCGAGCTCCTGTGGCGCGCCACCGTGCCCGGCGAGGTGCACGACGTCGAGACCGGCGACGTGACCGGCGACGGGAAGCCCGACGTCGTCGTGGCCGCCGACACCGCCACGGTGGTCCTCGACGGCGCCACCGGGAAGACCGTCGCGACGATCGACGGCGGCGGCGCCTACGTCCGCTCCGTGACCGTCGCGGACGTGAACGGCGACGGCACCGACGAGGTGCTCGTCCCGACCGACGCCCTGCGCGCCTACACCGGCGCCGGCAAGGCCCTGTGGACCTACGCCGCCCCCGCGGGCTCCGGCGACGTGGTGTTCTCGGACGCCGTCGTCGGCGACGGGCAGGTGTACGCGCAGTACGCCAGCGTCGACTCGTTCGAGCTGGCCGACGGCGTGCAGGGCGCGGTCGCGCTCGACGCCGCCACGGGCGCCGCGGCGTGGGCCGCGACCCCGACGGCCCCGGCCGGCGCGTCCGACGGGAAGCTGCACGGCGCGATCCTGCGCCGCGGCGTCTTCACCGACCCCGCCATCCCCTACGCCGACGGGCACGCCGTCGTCTACACGTGGATCGCGGGCACCGGCACCGCCACCGAGGGCGACGTCGCCCTCGTGGAGCCCCGCGCAGTCACCGAGATCCGGGACGGGCGCACCGGCGAGGTGCTGAAGCAGGCGATCGTCGGCAGCCCCTGGTCGCACGACGGCTACTTCGTCGACGACGAGGCGGGCATGCTGTACCAGCTGAGCTTCGGCACCCTCCGCGGCTTCGGCGCGGACGGCCTGGACACGTCGTCGTCCGTCATCGCGCCGCTGCGCGGCGTGCAGTTCGTCACCGGGCCCGGCGGCCGACGGCTGCTCGCCGGCGGTGTCGAGGGCGGCGTCGGCGCCTGGGACCCGTCGGTGCTCGGCACCGGCTGGTCGTTCCAGGACGGCGTGGGCACCGGCGCCGCGCTGGGCGGGCGTAACTACCTGGCCGTCGACCTGGACGGCGACGGGGGCGAGGAGCTCGTCTCGCTGAACTTCGACCACCTCGGGTACAACCGGATGGCCGACCTGCTCGGTGGCGGGCTGCTGTCCCTGGACAAGAACACCCACGGCGTCACGACGTTCTCTCTCTCCTGACGTCGTGACCGCCGCCTGACGAGGCGGCCGCACGGGCCCTCCGGCCCGGTGTCCTCGGGCACCGGGCCGGGGGGCCTCGTCGTGCTGGATTACAGTTCCGGGACATGACCGCACCTCTGCTGCGGCTGCATCTCCTCGGCGGGTTCCGGGTGACCCGCGACGGCGGCCCCGAGCTCCCGGAGCGCTGGCCGCGTCCCAGCGCCCGCACGCTCGTGAAGCTGCTCGCCGTCTCGCCCGACCGCCGGCTGCACCGCGAGGAGGCCATGGACGTCTGCTGGCCCGACGCGGACGGGTCGGCCCAGGTGGGCAGCCTGCGGGTGGCGCTGCACGCGGCGCGCCACGCCCTCGAACCGGAGCTGGCTCCTCGGGCCGTGTCGTCGTACCTCGTGGCCGACGGCGCGCTGCTGCGGCTCGACCCGGCCACCGTGTGGATCGACGCCGACCACGCGGAGGCCGCCGCCGTCGCCGCGCTCGCGTCCGGAGACGCGGAGGCCTTGACCGACGCCCTCGCCCTGTTCACCGGCGACCTGCTGCCCGAGGACCGGTACGCCACCTGGGCGCAGGCGCGCCGCGACAGGCTGGTCGGGCTGCGGGAGCAGGTGCGGCTCGCGCTCGCGGCCGCGCACCTCGCGGCAGGGGACGTCGCGCAGGCGGTGGCGGCGGCCGAGGCCGTGCTCGCCGACAGCCCCGCGGAGGAGCTGGCGCACCGGGTGCTCATCGAGGCGTTCCTGCGCCAGGGCCTGCGTCGCCGCGCGGTGTACCAGTACCACGCCTGCCGCGAGGCCCTCGACGCGGAGCTCGGCGTGCGGCCGGGCCCCGAGACGGAGCGCCTGCACCGCCTCGCCCTCGACGCCACGCCGTCGGGGACGCCGGACGGCGCCGCGCTCCCCGCGCCCCTGCGCGCCCCCGCCGCGACGCCGCTGCGCGGCCGGGAGGCCGAGCTCTCGCTCCTACTCGCGGACGGCGGGCCACCGGTCCGCCTGCTCTCCGGCGAGGCCGGCGTGGGCAAGACGAGGCTGGTCGCGGAGGTCGCACGGCGGGCCGCCGCCGACGGCGCGGCCGTGCTGTGGGGCGGCGGGCACGACGCCGAGGGACACACGCCGTACGGGGCGTTCGCCGAGGCGCTCGACGGCTGGCTGGCCGAGCAGAGCGCCGCCTCCCGCGCCCGGGTCGGCGCGGAGCACCCGGAGCTCGCGGCGTTCCTGCCGTCGCTCGGCCGGGCCGACCGCGGCGGCCGCAGCCCGGAGGAGGAGCGGGACCGCCTCTTCCGCGGCACCGCCGCGCTGCTCGGCGACCTCGCCGCGACCCGGCCCGTCGTCGTCGTGCTGGACGACCTGCACGCCGCCGACGCCGGGTCGTTCCAGCTGCTCGGCCACCTCGCCCGGCGCGCCGCCCGGGCCGGGACGCCGCTGCGCTTCCTCGTGACGCTCCGGTGGGAGGAGCTGCCCGACGGCGACCCCCGTCGCGTCGGGCTGACGGCCCTGGAGCGGGCCGGGCTCGCGGCGCCCGAGGAGATCGGGCGGCTCGACCGGGACGCGTGCCTCGCCGTCGCGACGGACGCGCTGGGTGGCGGCGGCGGCAGCGACGACGGCGGGGACACGGGCGGGAGCTCTGCCACCGCGGAGCGACTCGGCCGGGTCTGGGACCTGTCGCTCGGCAACCCGCTGTTCGCCGCCGAGCTCGCGCGCGGGCTCGGCGACCCTGCCGCTCCGGGCGACGCGGGGCACGACGTCGCGCCGCTCGGCGTGCGACAGCTCGTCGACGAACGGCTGGGCCGGCTCGACCCCGACGCGCGACAGGTGGTGGAGGCGCTGTCGGCGGCGGGCGGGGACGCCGCGCTGACCGAGCTGCTCGACGTCGCCGCGGACGGCCTGAACCCGCCGCTCACCGGGCCCGCGGCCGCCGACGCGGTGGAGCGGGCCCTGGCGGCGTCGCTCGTCGAGGAGCGCGTGGTCGTCGTGGACGGGCGCGCCGAGCCGGGCCTCGCGTTCCGCCACCCGCTGGTGCGGCTCACCTGCTACGACCGGCTCAGCACGGTCCGGCGTCGGCGGCTCCACGCCGCGTTCGCGCAGACGGTGCTGCGCCGCCGGCCCGAGGCCGTCGACGTGCTGGCCTCGCACTTCGCGCGCACGGACGACCCACGCGCGGCCGAGTACCTGCGCCGCGCCGCCGAGCGCGCCGCCGCCCTGTACGCGAACGACTCCGCCGACCGGTACTACCGCGACCTCGTCGCCCGGCTCGACGTCGACGCCGCCCGCGCGCGCCTCGACCACGGCCAGGTGCTGCGCCGGATGGGCCAGTTCGAGCAGTCGGTGGCGGTGCTGCGGCCCGCGCTCGCCGAGTTCGTGCGGCGGGAGGACCACGACGGCACCGTGCTCGCCGCGTCCCGGCTGGCCGAGATGCTCGCCCGGACCGGGGAGCTGGGCCCCGCGGTCGAGGTGCTGGAGCGCCACCCGGCCGGGCCGCGCACGTCGCCCGAGCAGGCCGCCGCCCACCACCTGGCGTGGGCCACGCTGCTGAGCAGGCTCGGGCGGCACGACGACGGCGTCGCCGCGGTGGACCGTGCGCTGCCGATCGTCGAGCACGTGCCGGAGCCGGCCCGCGAAGGGCTCCTCGCGCGCGCCTACGCCCTGCGCGCCACGAACCTCGGGAAGTCGGGCCGCATCCGCGAGGCGGGAGAGGCCGCGGACACCGGCCTCCCGCACGCCGAGGCGTATGGCGACCCGACCCTGCTGGGAAACCTCCTGTCGTCGCAGCGCGAGAACGCCCGCCGGGCGGGACGCCTCCACGAGTCGGTGTCGATCGGCCGACGCGCCCTCGACCTCGTCGCGCAGTCCGGCGACCCGGTGTCGGCGGCGTTCGAGCGCGCCAACCTCGCCGAGCTGCACCTGCTGCTGGGGGAGGTCGACGCCGCCCGGGACCTGGCCGAGGAGGCCGCGGCCGGGGCCGAGGGCGAGGCCGAGTGGATCCTGCCGTACGCGCTCGCCGTGCTCGGGCGCGTCCTGGGCGTCGCCGGGCGGCCGGCCGAGGCGCTGGCGCTCCTCGACCGGGCGGCGACGTCCGCCCGGGGGATCGCCGACCGGCAGGCCCTGCACCAGGCCAGCACCGCCCTCGCGGAGCTTGCCCTGCGCGAGGGGCGGCCCGCCGACGCGCTGCGGGCGCTCGCCGAGGACGAGGAGCCCGAACCGGTCCTCGCGGCGTGGTGCGCGCTGGACACCGGCGATCCTCAGGGGGCGCTGGACCTCGCCGCGGCCGAGGCCGATCGCGCACGGGGCGCCGGGGAGCTGCTCGCCGTGGTCGACGCCCAGGTGGCGCAGGCCGTCGCCCTTCACCGGCTCGGCGACGCGGCCCGCTCGGCCGAGGTCCTGACCGCGGCCGCCGCGCTGGCCGACGCGTTGCCGTACCCGGCCGGCGCGTCGGCTGCGGCCGAGGCGGCGCAGTCCGTCGGGGCGGCGCGGTCGGTGGACGCTGGCGGCACCCGCCCGGACGGCCCCTGATCCGGCCGGGCGGGCGCCGCCAGCAGACTGGGGTCGCCGGCAGACTCAGTGTGGGGCGGCCAGGTGCTCCTCCCACGGCAGCAGGGTGACGGGGTGCGGCGGGTGGTCGGACGCCCGCAGGGTGAGGTCGACGACGGACGCGCGCACACGCGCCCACTCGGCCTCACCCGCCGCTGAGCACTGCTCCGCCTGCGGGCGGCGCGCGAGCTCGAGGATCTGCTGCAGCAGCGGCACGGCCCGGGCCGGGTTCGCGCGTCGCGCGGTGCCCCGGGTCGTGGCCCGCACCACCTGCGCCGCGAGCGCCTCCCCGCGTGACCCGGGGAGGAGCGTTGCGGAGCTCGCCATCCGCAGCGGCACGGGCGCTGCCCGCAGGGACCAGTGCGTGCCCGACGCGTCGAGCGGCACGACCCGCACCGGGCCGCGCAGCAGCGACACCACCAGCAGACCGACGGCCACGAGCACGACCACCCCGGCCACCGTGCACACCCAACCGGCGGCGCGCGGCGCGTCCGGCGTCATGAGCATCAGCACGCCGGCCCAGACCACCCACACCGTCGCGCAGCCCACCGCCACCAGGGCGAAGAGCAGCGCGGCGGAGGCGTCCCCGGGGCGTCGTCGGCGTGTGCTCATATCTCTCAGTTGCCGGCAGGGGCCCGATCCTTACCTCCGGCCCGGTCGGTCTCGGCCTCCGGACCGTTGATCTCCGGGCGGCGCACTACGCTCGGCCCGTGACACGCCCCGCGAGCCGGCGATGACCGGCCCCGGCCGCCGGGCCCGGTGGCTCCTGCCACCCCTGTGGGTGCCGGCGCTGCTGCTGGTGGTCCTCCTGCCGCTGACGGGTGCGCTCCCCGCCGCGGATGCCCGCTCCCTCGCCGCCCTGACGGGCCCGGTGCTGGGGTTCGTGGTGCTGCTGACGGTCGTGTCGGAGCTGTGCGCCGGCGCCGGCCTGTTCGACGCCGTGGCCGACGGCGCCGCTCGTCTGGCCCGCGGCCGCGCCTGGGTGCTGTGGCTGCTGGTGGCGGCCGTGGCGGCGGCGTGCACGGTCGTGCTCTCCCTCGACACGACGGCGGTGCTGCTCACCCCGGCCGTGGTCGCGGTGGCGCGGCGCCTCGACCGCGACCCGCTCCCCCTGGCCCTCACGGTGCTGGCGCTGGCCAACACGGCGTCGCTGCTGCTGCCCGTCTCCAACCTGACGAACCTCATGGCGGCGCGCTCGTTCGAGGCCGGCTACCTCGGCGTGATGGCCGCGCCCGCGCTGGCCGTGCTCGTCGTGGTGCTGCTCGCGCTCGCAGCCCTGCACGCGCCCGCGCTGCGGGGCCGGTTCACCGTCCCGGCCGCCCGCGCGGCCGCGGACCCGGTGCTGCTGCGCGTCGCGGCCGTCGTCGTGCTGCTCATGGGCACCGGGTTCGCGGCCGGGCTCCCCGTGCTACCGGTGGCGCTGGGCGCCACCGCGGTCCTGGGCGCGGCGACGGCGTGGCGTCGGGCCCCGCTGCTCGTCCCGGTCCGGGAGCTGGTGCCGTGGCGCACAGTCGTGGTGACCGCGGGCCTGTTCGCCGTGGTCGGTACGTGGCACGCGCACGGGCTCACTGAGCTCCTCGCCCCGCTCGTCGGCACCGGCGACGACGCCGGCAGCCTCGCCCAGGTCGCGGCCGTCGGCGCGGCGTCGGCCAACGCGGTGAACAACCTGCCCGCGTACCTCGCGCTCGCGCCGACCGTCACCGGCGACGACGCGCGGCTCGCCGCCCTCCTCGTCGGCGTGAACGCCGGCCCGCTGATCACCCCGTGGGCGTCCCTCGCGACCCTTCTGTGGCTGCAGCAGTACCGCCGCCACACGTTCTCGGCCCCCGACGGCCTGGTGCGCCGCGTCGTCGCCCAGGGCATCGTGGTCGCACCCCTCGCCCTCGCGGCAGGGGTCCTCGCGCTCGCCGCGACCGGCTGAGGCCGGCGGCGCCCGGCGGCGCCCGGCGTGTCGTCGCTCCGCCGACGTTGTTGTTTTGTGCGGAGTCCGCAGAACTGGAGAACGGCCTGCTGCTCGGGCGCCGATCCGGCTCAGCAACCAATTCCTGCTCAGCGAGAGCGACTCCCGCCGGGCAGGCACGAGTCCGCTCTCTCACGAATTGACGGTGGGAGCGCATAGGGGGCGGCTGAGCAGTCGCCGTTCCTGATCCGCGGACCCCGCACGAAACGACAACCCGCGCGGAGCGACGACGCGCCGAGCAGACACGCCGACCCCCGCGCGGCCGTCAGCGGGTCCAGGTCCGCAGCACGTCGACGAGCAGATCTTTCTCCGCCGCCTGCACGCGGGCACGCAGCGCGGGCACGTCGTCGCCGGGAAGCACCGGGACCTCGCGCCGCGCCACCACCGGGCCCTCGTCGTACCCCGCCGTCACGAGGTGCACGGTGGCTCCCGACACCTCCCTGCCGGCGGCGAGCACCGCCGCGTGGACACGGTCGCCGTACATGCCGACACCGCCGAACTCGGGCAGGAGCGCCGGGTGGGGGTTGAGGATGCACCCCTCGTAGCGCTCCAGCACCCGGGGTCCCAGCTTCTTCATGTACCCGGCGAGCACCACGACCTCCACTCCCGCGTCGAGCAGCGCGGCCAGGATCGCGGCGTCGAGCTCGTCCGGATCGGGATAGACGGCACCGCTGAGGTGTGCCGCCGGGACGCCGTGGCGGCGCGCGACGTCGAAGATCCCCGACCTGCTGTTGTTGCCCACCACCAGGCGCACGTCCACCGCATCGGCCGCGAGCACGTGCGCGGCGGTGCTGCCCGCGCCAGATCCCAACAGGCCGACGCGGACCGGGGTACTGGCCGCGCCCCGGCGCACACGCCGGTCCCGCCGCGCGACCACGACACGCGCGATCCCGGTGCTCGCGGCGCCAAGCACCGCCAGCGGAACCAGCAACACCCAGAGCGCCGGCCAGACCGAGAACGCCACCGCCGCGCCGACCGCGCCGGCGACGCCGGCGAGGGCCACCGCCCGCGTGCCCGTCCCCGCTCCCGCTCGCGCGAGCGCCCGCTCGACGGCGATGCCCAGCGGGAAGCCCAGCACCCACGCGGCCACCGCGGAGACGACCCAGATCATGAGGCCGAACAGGGCCGTCGACGCCGCCCACTCCAGGCCACCCCAGGGGTCCACCACGCCCGCGACGCCCGCCACCAGTGCCGCTAGGGGGACATAAGTGAGCAAGATGCCGCATGCCCATGCGCACGTCCGGGCCGCGACGGAGGTCGCGGCCGGCCACGGGCCGTCCCAGTCGTTCTCGAGCGGCCGTGCCGCGTCGCGGCTCACGCCCCTACCTGCCGCGCCAGGCCGACGACGTCGTCCACCACCGACCGCACACCGGGCAGCCCCGCGACCCGCACCAGACGGGCGATCAGCGGCGCCGCGCCGTCGACGAGCGCGCGCGCGCGGCGCTGCCCGGGCGAGCCGTCGTGCACCCAGAACAGGGTCACACCCAGCCAGGCCAGCCAGAGGAGGCGCGGCAGCTCCTCGCGCACGGCCGCGGGGACGCGCGTCGTCGCCCCCGCCACGACCTGCTCGTGCAGGGACCGGCTGAGGCGCGCGGTCTCGGCGGAGGCGGACGAGAACGGGCTCTCGGCGGCGCCCGGACGGATCGCGACCGCGACGAGCTCGGCGCCGAGGTCGTGCGACGGCCCGAACGCGTCGAGGCCCGCATGCCACAGCGCGCGCAGCCGTGGCCCGAGGCCGCCGACCCGGTCGAGGGCTGTCTCCGCCCGCCGGGCGTGGTCCTCGTTGACCTCGACGTAGAGCTCCTGGACCAGGTCCCGCTTGGACCCGAACCAGTAGTACGCGACACCCGTCGCGACGCCGGCCTCCGTGGCGATCGCGCGCATCGTCGTCGCCGCGAACCCGCGCTCGCGGAACATCCGCAGCGCCGTGCGCCGCACGAGGTCGCGCGTCGACTCCTCCGGCCGGGTCATCGCGACCCATCCTGTCTGAACGCGTTCAGTTTGAACATGTTCAGATTCCATCACACCCGGGACCTGGCCGGTAGAGTCGCCCGATGCTCAGAACCCTGCGGCGGGCGCTCGCCGGCATCTACTGGCGGCTCAGCCGCTGGACCCTCCGCAGCGAGCCCGTGCCCGCGCAGGCGGGCGTGCTGGTGGGGGCGCCGCACACGTCCAACTGGGACTTCGTGCTGATGCTCGCCATCGCCTGGCGGCTCGGGCTCGACGTGCGCTGGCTGGGCAAGCACACCCTGTTCGCCGGGTGGCGGGGGCCGCTGATGCGCGCGCTCGGCGGGATCCCCGTGGACCGCCGCGACCCCAGCCGCGTCGTCGACGACGTCCTCACGCGGGTCCGGGCGGGCGAGGTCTTCCACCTCGTCGTCACCCCCGAGGGCACCCGCTCCGGCGACGGCTGGAAGTCAGGCTTCTACCGCATCGCGCGCGCCGCCGACCTCCCCGTGACGCTCGGCTACGTCGACCGCACCACCATGACCACCGGCCTCGGCCCCACGATCCGCCTCACCGGCGACGTGCGCGCCGACATGGACGACATCCGCGGGTTCTACGCCGACAAGGCGGGCGTGCGGCCGGCCCTGCGCACCGAGCCACGGCTGGCCGACGAGGACCGCGAGGGCTGATCCGCCCGCGCGGCCCCCGCGCCCGGCGCCAGGTCAGCCGGGCGTCAGCCGCGTGTCAGCCGCGCGCGACGTGGTCGTACGCGCCGGCGGCGAGGTCCTCGACCAGGGTCGGCCGGGTGGGCTCCCAGCCCAGCCGTTCGCGGGTGATCGCGCTCGACGCGACGGCGTCCAGGCCCCAGAACCGGCTCAGCCAGCCGAAGTGCTCGGCCGCGTCCGCCGGGTCGACCGACACGGCCGGCACGCCGACGGCACGGCCGATCGCCTCGGCGATGTCGCGCGACGCGACGCCCTCCTCGGCGACCGCGTGCACCGCAGACCCCGCGGGCGCCTTGTCGACCGCGAGGGCGACGAGGCGCCCGGCGTCGTCGACGTGGACGGCCGGCCACCGGCCCGACCCGTCGCCGACATAGCCGGAGACGCCGCGCTCGCGCGCGATCTGCGTCAGCACCGCCGCGAACCCGTGGTCGCCGACCCCGTGCACGGTGGCCGAGAACCGCAACGCCACCGACCGCACCCCCCGGTCCGCGGCGTCGAGGGCCAGCCCCTCGGAGCCTCCGCGCGGGGCGTCCGGGCCGGAGAACACGGAGCGGTCGTTCTCGGTCATCACCGCGCCCGGGGTGGTGCCGATCAGGCCCGACGCCAGCAGGAGGCCGCGGCCGCTGCCCGCCAGCTCGTCGACGAAGGTCGCGACGGCGGCGCGCTCGACGCGGCCGGCCTCCCGGTAGTTGTCGAAGTCGTGCTTGAAGGCCAGGTGCACGACGGCGTCGGCGTCCTTCGCGCCGGCACGCAGGCTCTCCAGGTCGTCGAGCCCGCCACGGTGGACGGTCGCCCCCAAGGCCTCGACCCGGCGGGCGGAGTCGTCCGAGTAGCCGAGGCCGACGACGTCGTGCCCCGCGGCGAGCAGGTGCGGGACGGTGTGGGAGCCGATCCAGCCGGAGGCTCCGGTGACGAAGACGCGCATGATTCCCTCTTCCAGTGATGTCAGTTGCTGACATCACTCACGCTACACCCGATGTCTGGCACTGTCATCACTAGACTGTCCGGCATGGCCCGATGGGAACCCGACGCCCGCGGACGCATGACGCGCGCCGCCCTCGACCTGTACACCGAGCAGGGGTTCGAGCAGACGACGACCGCGCAGATCGCCGAGCGTGCCGGCGTCACCGAGCGCACCTACTTCCGGCATTTCGCGGACAAGCGCGAGGTGCTGTTCGACGGCTCGCACGAGCTCGAGGCCCTCGTCACCTCGGCCGTCGCCGGTGCGCCCGACGACGCCGCCCCGCTCGACGCCGTGGGCGCCGCGTTCGTGCGCGTCGCCGGCGAGCTCGAGGACCGCCGCGAGTTCGCGGCCCGCCGCGCCGCCGTCGTCGCGGCCACGCCCCGCCTCCGGGAGCGCGAGCTCCTCAAGCTCGCCGCACTGCGGGACGACGCCGCCGCGGCGCTGCGCGCCCGCGGCGTCCCCGAGCCGGCCGCATCGATGGTCGCGGAGGTCGGGGTCGCGGCGTTCAAGGTCGGCTTCGAGGCCTGGATCGCGTCCGGTCAGGCGCGGCCCGTCGCGGACGAGGTGCGCGACGCGCTCACGGCGCTGCGCGACCAGGCCGCGGTCTAGGCTCGCCGTCGTGCCCGCGACCGGAACCCCCGCCGACCAGCCGTCTCACGTCCCCGCCGACCTGCCCGACGGCGTCGTCCTGCGCCTGCTGCGCCGCGACGACGGCCCCGCGCTGGCCGCCGCGTACGCCCGCAACCGCGACCACCTCGCCCCCTGGGAGCCGGAGCGGCCGGCCGCGTTCTACGAGGCCGCGTACCACGCCGAGCGCATCCCCGTGGAGCTGCTGTCGCACGGCTCGGGGCGGTCCGTGCCCCTCGTGCTCGAGCGCGACGGGGACGTCGTGGGCCGCGTGAACCTGAGCGACATCGTGCTCGGCGCGTTCCACAGCGCCCACCTCGGCTACTGGGTCGACGCGGATCTCGCCGGCCGCGGCATCATGACCGCGGCGGTCGAGGCCGTGTGCGCCCACGCGCGCGACGACCTGGCCCTGCACCGCGTGCAGGCCGCCACGCTGCTGCACAACGACGCGTCACAGCGGGTGCTCGCGCGGACCGGCTTCGAACGGATCGGCACCGCGCCCCGCTACCTCCGCATCGCCGGCCGCTGGCAGGACCACGCCCTGTTCCAGCGGATCCTCCACGACTGACGCGACCGCGCCGACCCGCGCGTCCCGCGCGCGCCGCCGCCCGCGCACGACGAGGGCGACCACCCCGCCGCCCGCCGCGAGCACCAGCACGACGATCCCGGCACCCGCGGCCGTCGCGACGCCGGCCCGGCCGGACGCCGCGTCCGCGTGCGCGGCGGCGTCGTCCAGGTCTCCGGCGGCGAGGTCGTCGCGCGCCCGCTCGGCGGAACCCTCGACGCCGAGCACCAGCGCCCCCAGCGCCGACACCGGGTCGCGGTCGGCGTCCGCCGCGCGCACGGCCTCCCCGACCTGCGTCGTGACGTCGGCGGCGCGCGGCAGCAGGGTCGCGAGCTCCGCGTACTGCGCGTCGTCGGACGCGCCCTCGTACGCCGCGCGGACGGCGGCCGGCGCCTCCAGCCCTGCCGCGTCGGCGGCGGCCTGCACGGCACCCGCGTCCTCGGCCGCGCCGCCGAGCGCCGACCGGGCGGCCTTCGCGTCGCCGAACTCCCAGTCCGTCATCGCGGTGCGCAGCCCGAGCGGCGGCTGCCACGCGCCGTCCGCCTCGTCGATCGCCGCGTACGCGTCCCGCGCGGCCGCCCGGGGCTTCAGTCTCGCCTGCTGGTCGCCGTCGAGCACCCACGTGCGCAGCACCTTCGGCGCCCCGGACACGTCGCCGCGCGTCTCGACGAGGTCGAGGAAGCGCCGCCAGTCCGTGCGGCCGTGGTTCTCGTCGGTCGACCCGGGGCGCTCGTAGGCACTCTCCCCCGCCTGGGCGGCCGAGACCACGGCCGTGAACGCGTCGTCGTCGAGCCCGCCGATCAGCCGCTGCACCGCCGTGTACGACGCGGCGTACCCGTACGCCTCGACGTCGGCGTCGAGCTCGCCGGGGTTCGCCTCCCACGCCGCGAGCGGCAGGGCGACGTCGGCGCCACGGTCGGGCGCCTTCCACGGGTCGCTGGTGCCGCCGGTGCGTGCGACGACGCGGTGGGCCACCACCTCCGTCATCCCCTCGGACAGCCATCGCCCTTTGAGGCGGTCCGGGTTCAGCCAGGCGTGCCCGAGCTCGTGGTAGAGCGTGACGTCGTCCAGGTCCTCGGGGATGACGATCTCGTCCTTGCCCGGGTCGAACCACGCGTACCCGAGCACCTTGGGCGACACGTCCTCGCGGATGGTCTCGAGCCCGCCCGGCCAGGGCCTCCCCACGAGGTCCTCCAGCGCCGGCAGCCCCTTCGTCAGCTTGCGCGACACGAACGTCGTCCACCGGGAGTCGCCGGGAAAGCTCTGCAGCGAGAGGGTGGTGCCGGCGACGTCGACCCTCTTCTCGTCCGCCTTCTTCGGGTCCCGGGCCGAGACCACGGCCCAGATGCCGTCCTCGTCCGAGTTCTCGGTGGCCGTGTACGTGACGGTCTTGCCGGTGCGCTTCTCGGTGAAGCCGTCCGACGTGGCGTCGAACGTCATCGAGGCGGGCAGCACCACCTCGACGGTCGTCCGGCCGACGTCCCCCACCCCCGACGCCGCGAACGTGGCGAACCCGTCGCCCACGCGCGTGTAGTCCTTCGAGCGCACGGGCTCGCCGGGGATGTCGAAGCTCCACTCGATGGTGCGCGTGGCGCCGTAGCGCAGCGGGGGGAACGAGGCCACCGCGTACCGGGTGCTCGGGTCCTGGGTCGCCTCGAGCGACACGCTCAGCGGCGCACCCCCGCTGGTGGCCCGCAGGTGCTCCGCCCCGGCCGGGACGGGGACCGCGTACGACGTGTAGTAGTAGTACGTCAGCCCGCGGTCGGGGGTCACGTTGCCGATGGTGGTGGTCATCGTGGCGCGGACCTCGGTGCCCTTCGCCCGCAGCTCGTACCGGCTGTGCGACTCCTCCGTGAGCCCCTCGTCGGCGACGGCGGCCGGGCCGGCGAGCACGACCGCGCCGACCAGGCCCGCGCCCAGCAGGGCGAGCAGGGCGGGGTGGCGACGGGACGCGGGCGACGGGCTCATCGCGGGGCATCCTTCCACGTGCGGCCGGGGTCACGGTGCGGTAGACCAAAGGGGTCGGGCCGCGGAGGGGGACGCCATGAGTACTGACGAGAACAGCACCCACCCCGGCACGGACGCCGGGTCGATGACGATCGCGCTGCTGACCGCCTGCTCGGAGCCCGACCTCGGCATCCGCTCGCGCGTGGTGCAGGAGCTGCTCGACGAGGCCAGCCACGACGCGCGCCTCGCCCGCGAGGTGCTCACGACGATGCTCACGGCCTCCGTCATGTCGCTGCGCGCGTACACGGACGCCACCCGGCGCGACCCGCAGGACGTGCTGCGCACCCTCGGCGTGAGCTGGTCGCAGCGCTCGCAGCACGCCTGACGCCGCACGCCTGACGCCCGGGCGATCCCTCAGGGGTGCACGACGCTCACCGGGCACGGCGCGTGGCGCACGAGCCGGTCCGGCACCGAGCCGCGGACGACCTCTCGCACGTCGCGCCCGCCGGTCACGACCAGGTCGTCCGAGCGGAGCACCGCGAGCAGCGCGCCGGGCGCGTGGCCGCCGCGGCCCTCGACCGTCCAGCGCACCCGCGGGTACTTCTCCCCCCAGAGGCTGGCACGTGCCTCCAGGTCCGCCCGCGCCTCGGCGCGCAGCCGCTCGAGCCAGTCGAGGTCGCCCTCCGTGACGCCCACGAACATCCCCCGGTCGACGGCGTGCGCCGCCAGCAGGGCGACGCCGGCGCGGTCGGCCTCGTCGAACCCCGCCTCAAGCACACGGTCCAGCGGCTCGCTCGGGTCGACCGCCGCCACCACCCGCCGCGGGTCCTGCACCCGGGCCGCGCGCGGCACGACGACCACCGTGCCGGGCGCCAGTGCCGCGACCGACGACGACACGGAGCCCATGAGGACCCGGTCGAACGTCCCGACGCCGCGGCGGCCGACGACGACCACGGCGCCACGGCGCGCGTGGTGGACGAGGGCGGCGCTCGCGTCGCCGCGCACCGTCGCGTACGCCACCTCGGCGGGCTCGGCCGCGAGTGCGCCGGTGCGCGCCGTGCGGTCGAGGCGGGCCCGGGCGCGCGCGAGCAGCGCCTCGGCCTCGGCCCGCGGGTCCGGGCGGCCGGCCGGTGCGGCGACCGCCCCCACCCCGACCGGCAGGGCGTACGCGTGCAGCACGACCAGCCGCGTGGCCAGGCGTGCGGCCTCCCCCGCCGCCCACGCCATCGCGTGGTAGCCGCCCTCCGACCCGTCGACGCCCACCACCACGTCCCGGGTCGACACCTCGACGCTGCCGCTCATGGGCCACCTCCGTCCGTGTCCAGTGCGCCACGGGGGCGAGTGCGCGCGGCAGTGCCGAACGCCCCCGGGAGCAGGGCGGGTGGCCTCCCGGCCCCGGGCCGAAGGTCCCGATCGCGGCCTTCGGGGATCACCCGGAAATCTGGGGCACCCCGTACTACCGTGGGATCGGTGAGCCCGCGGCAGGGCCGCCGGGACCGGGACATGGACGTCCTGCTGGACGCCGTCGTGTCCGTGGGCCGGGGCCTGGAGCTGGAGACGACGCTGCACCGGGTGGTGCAGGCCGCCGCCGTGGTGGTCGACGCGCGCTACGCGGCCCTCGGCGTCCTCGGCGGCGACCAGCGCATCGCCCGGTTCATCACGGTGGGGATGACGGAGGAGCAGATCCGCGCGGTCGGCCCGTTCCCCACGGGGCACGGGATCCTGGGCGAGCTGATCCGGCACCCGCGCCCACTGCGGCTGCCGGACATCGCCGCCGACGAACGGTCGGTGGGGTTCCCCGCCCACCACCCGCCCATGCACAGCTTCCTGGGGGTGCCGCTGCAGGTGCACGGGGCGCCGTTCGGGAACCTGTACCTCACCGAGAAGCGGGGCGGCGGGGAGTTCACGGAGGCCGACCAGCGCCTCCTGGAAGGGTTCGCGTCCGCGGCGAGCGTCGCCGTCGAGAACGCCCGGCTGTACGAGGAGACGCGGCTGCGCGAGCGGTGGTCGCGGGCGGACGACGAGATCGCCCGGCGCCTGCTGTCGGGCGAGGACCCCGACACGGTGCTGGACCTCGTCGCGTCGGAGGCGATCGACGTCGCGGCGGCGGACACCGCGGGGATCGCCGTCCCGGTGGAGGACGACGAGGGCACCGAGGACCGGCCCGTCCTGGCCGTGCGGTCGGTGGTGGGGATCCGGGCGGACGTGCTGCGCGGCCGGCTGCTGCGCACGCCGGGGTCGTTCACGGCGAAGGCCTTCGGCGAGGGTCGGCCGATCGTCTCGACGGACGCGACCTCCGACGGCCGCGCCGCGGTGGCGCTGCACCCCGACGGCACCCTCGGCCCGCTCGCCGCGTTCCCGCTGATCGGCCGGGGCCGGCGGCCCCTCGGCGTCCTCGTCGTCGGGCGGGTGCGGGGCGCGCCGCCGTTCCCCACGGTGGTGATCGAGGCGCTGGGCGCGTTCGCGAACCAGGCGACGGTGGCGCTCGAGCTGGCGGAGCGGCGCGCGGACGCGGCGCGGCTCGCCGTCGTGCGCGACCGCGACCGCATCGCCCGCGACCTGCACGACCTGGCCGTCCAGCGGCTGTACGCGACGGGCCTGTCGCTGCAGGCGGTCGACCGGCGGCTCGGCGACGCGCGGCCGCTGGGCCCCGAGGCACGCGGCGAGATCGCGACCCGCGTCGGGGAGTCGATCGACCAGATCGACGAGACGATCGACCTGATCCGCACCACGATCCGCGGCCTGCGGGACCCGGGTGCCGGTGGTCCGCGCCGGGTCGCGACGCGCTCCCTGCTGCTGGCGGAGGCGGAGGCCGCGACGCACTCCCTGGGCTTCGCGCCGACGGTCCGCTTCGAGGGGCCGATCGACGCGCAGGTGCCGTCCACCACGGCCGCCCACCTCGTGGCGGTGCTGCGCGAGAGCCTGTCGAACGCGGCCCGGCACGCCCGCGCCACGCGCGTGCACGTGAGCCTGCGGGCGGGCGACGACCTCGTGCTGACCGTGGTGGACGACGGCACGGGCATCGCCACGGACGCGCCCCGCAGCGGGCTGGCGAACCTCGAGCGGCGCGCGTCGGAGCTGGGCGGGTCGTTCGAGGTGCAGCCCGGCCGCGCGGGCGGCACGGCGGTGCGCTGGCGGGTCCCGCTGGTGACGGAGCGGTGACGCCGGTCAGTGCTCGGTCGGTCAGTGCTCGGTCGGTCAGTGCTCGGTCGGTCGCTCGGGCTCGCCGTGCCGGCCGGCCCGCTCGAGGCGCGCGGCCAGCACCGCGGCCTGGACCCGCCGCTCCAGGCCCAGCTTCGCGAGCAGGCTCGACACGTAGTTCTTCACCGTCTTCTCGGCGAGGAACAGTTCCGCGCCGATCTGCCGGTTCGTCATCCCCTCGCCCACGAGGCCGAGGACGCGGCGCTCCTGCGGCGTGAGCTCCGCGAGCGGGTCGTCGCCCTCCCCCTGGTGCCGCATCCGGGCCAGGACGCGGCCCGTGGCCTTGGGGTCGAGGGTGGAGCCGCCCGCCGCCACCGTGCGGATGCCCGCGACGAGGTCGGTGCCGCGCACCTGCTTGAGCACGTACCCGGACGCGCCGGCGAGGATCGCGTCGAACAGCGACTCGTCGTCGTCGAACGACGTCAGCATCAGCACCGCGACGTCGGTGCGCGACCGCAGCTCCCGGCACACGCTCACGCCGTCGCCGTCGGGCAGGCGCACGTCGAGAACGACGACGTCCGGGCGCAGCGCGGGGACCCGGGCCAGCGCCTCGGCCGCCGTCCCGGCGACGCCGACGACCTCGAGGTCGTCCTCCATCCCGAGCAGGTCGGCCACGCCGCGACGCACCACCTCGTGGTCGTCGACGAGGAACACCCGCACGGGCGCACCGGTCATGGCCTCAACGTAGCCCTCCCGTGGCGTCCTGGCGGGTCGGTGGTCAGGGGCGACCGACCGTCAGGCGTCCAGGTCCTCGATGCGGGCGACGCTGGGCTCGCGCTCCGCCCGCAGCCGCGCGGCGACGCCCTCGGCCTCGCGCAGCACGCGCAGCACGTTGCCGCTGGCCAGGCCCGCGAGGTCGGCGTCCGACCAGCCGCGGTCGGCGAGCGCCGCGAGCAGGTTCGGATAGCCGGAGACGTCGCGCAGCTCGTCGGCGAAGCCGCCCGCGCCGTCGTAGTCGCCGCCGAGGCCGACGTGCCGCGGGCCCGCGACCTCGCGCACGTGCTCGACGTGCGCGACGACGTCGTCCAGCGTCGTGGGGGGCTTGGGGTGCGTCGTCGCCCAGTCGGTCGAGAACCGGTCGAACTCGGCGTAGTCGTTCGGCGCGATCCCCGCCGCCCTCGCCGCCTCGCCGGCCTCCGCCCGCCACCGGCCGATCGCGGGGGTGACGAAGCTCGGCACGAACGTCACCATGCACACGCCGCCGTTGTCCCCGAGGCGTGCCAGGACGTCGTCGGGAACGTTGCGCGGCACGTCGGCCACGGCGCGCGCGGAGCTGTGCGAGAAGATCACCGGCGCCTCGGAGACGTCCAGGGCGGCGCGCATCGTTCCCGCCGAGACGTGCGACAGGTCGACGAGCATCCCGAGGCGGTTCATCTCGCGCACCACCTCGCGCCCGAACGGCGTCAGCCCGCCCTCGTCGAACCGGCCGTCCGCGGGCCGGTCGTCCGTCGCCGACTCCGCCCACGGGTTGTGGTGGTTGTGCGTGAGCGTCATGTACCGCACGCCCATCTCGTACAGCATGCGCAGCGCGCCCATCGACGAGTCGATCGACTGTCCGCCCTCGGCCCCCATGAGCGAGGCGATCCGCCCGTCGGCCCACGCCGCCACGACGTCGTCCGCGCTCGTCGCGAGGCGGAAGTGCTCCGGCCACCGCTCGACCATGCGGTGGACGGCGTCGACCTGCTCCAGCGTGGCGGTCACCGCGGCGCTGCCGGGCAGGTTGGACGGCACGTAGACCGACCAGAACTGGGCGCCCACGCCCCCCGCGCGCAACCGCGGCACGTCGGTGTGCGTGCGCCCCTCGGTGCCTGCCACCAGGTCCAGGCGGGACCAGTCGTACGCGACCTGGTCGCGCGCCTCCCACGGCAGGTCGTTGTGCCCGTCCCAGACGGGGTGGTCGCGCAGGAGGGCGGAGATCCGGTCGGAGTGCACGGTCGTCATCTGGCGACCCTATCGACACACCCTTGACCTCAACCTTGATCGAGGTCTTACCGTCGCCGCATGACTACCCAGACCTCCGACGCCCAGCTGGCCGCCCAGCCCGCCGCGTACTGGACCGGAGTCGCCTACGAGGCGCTCATCGCGTACACCCGGGCGCGACAGGCCGAGAAGGGATACACCCAGCCGCAGTTCTGGCTGCTGCGCAACCTGTCCGTCCACGACATCTCACCGGACGGCGAGGGGATGACCCTGGACGAGCTGCGTCGTGCCATGGCCTCCTACCTGCGGCCCGAGGACGACCTGGCCGCCGAGTCCGAGGCGCTGGTGGAGCGCGGCTGGCTGACGCGGGACGCCGACCACCGGCTGTGGCTCACCGAGGCGGGCGAGCAGGCCCGCGTCGACCTCGCGCGCAACGCCCCCGCCATCCGCGACGCCCTCCACGAGGGCATCGACGACACGGACTACGTCACCACGGTGAAGGTGCTGCAGCGCCTGGTCCGCAACGCGGGAGGGAGCGTCGCCTGACGGCGCGCGCCGTCGGTCTCAGCGTCGCCCGCCGCGCAGCCGGTCGATCTCCCGGCGCTCGCGCTTGGTGGGGCGGCCGGCGCCGCGGTCGCGGACGCCGACGGCCTCCCGCTCCTGACGCGTGGGGACCGGCGGGCTCTCGTCGCGGTAGGCCTTGACGGCGAGCGGCGCACCGACGCGCTTGGGCAGCAGCTCGACGACCACGACCTTGCGGTCGCGCAGCGGGTCGCGCCAGGTGACCGTGTCGCCCACGGTGACGGACGTCGACGGCTTGGCCACCGTGCCGTTCACCCGCACCCGCCCCGACCGGAGCAGGGCGGCCGACGACGACCGGCTCTTGAAGAGCCGCACCGCCCACAACCACACGTCCACCCGCACGGCGTCAGCCTCTCACGGCGCGACCCGCGCCTACTTGGCCGACGCCGGGTCGCTGTCGCCGATGTGCCCGGGCGCGGTGACGGCGAGCACGCGCTGCACGAAGGCGCAGTACTCGTCCATGTAGTGCCGCAGGAAGCCGGCGGTGGCCTCGTTGGTGACCTCGCCGTCGGGGCCGAAGTCGTCGGCGACGTAGGTGATGTAGGCCTCCGGGGCGTTGAGCTGCGGCGCGTCCAGGAAGCTGAGGACGGCGCGCATCGACGACTGCATCACCGCGGTGCCGATGCCGCCCGGCGACGCCCCGATGATGCCGACGGGCTTGCGCGCGAACGAGTTCTGCCCCCAGGGCCGCGAGCCCCAGTCGATGGCGTTCTTCAGCGCGCCTGGGATCGACCGGTTGTACTCCGGCGACACGATCAGCAGCCCGTCGGACGCCGCGATCGCCGCCTTGAACGCCAGGCCCTCGGGCGGGTAGTCGGCGTCGTAGTCCCAGCTGTAGAGCGGGAGGTCCCCGATGGGGATCTCGGTGAACTCGAGGTCCGCGGGCGCCAGGCGGACGAGCGCCCGGGACAGCGTGCGGTTGATGGATCCCTTCGCGAGGCTCCCGACGATGTAGCCGATCTGGTGCGTCATGACGACTCCTGCTCCTCCGATGTCCGAAGGCCCGACGGCGGACGTCGGCAGGCCGGCTTCCATTCTGCGCGGGTGCCGGGGCGCCCGCGTTGCTAGCGTCAGGCCCATGGCTGAACCCACGGCTGACGTGCGCGTCGAGGAAGACCTGCTCGGATCGAAAGAGGTCCCTGCGCAGGCGTACTACGGGATCCACACCGTCCGGGCGATCGAGAACTTCCCCATCTCCGGGACGACCATCAACGACGTGCCGGAGATGATCCGCGGCATGGTGATGGTGAAGAAGGCGGCGGCGCTCGCGAACCGGGAGCTGCGCGCCATCCAGCGGGACGTCGCGGACGCCATCATCGGCGCGTGCGACGAGGTGCTCGTCAAGGGGCGGTGCCTGGACCAGTTCCCCGTCGACGTGTTCCAGGGCGGCGCCGGCACCAGCGTCAACATGAACACCAACGAGGTGATCGCGAACCTCGCGCTGGAGCTGTCCGGCTTCCCCAAGGGCCGCTACGACGTCATCAACCCCAACGACCACGTCAACAAGTCGCAGTCCACCAACGACGCCTACCCCACCGGCTTCCGCCTGGCCGTGCACGCCCTGACCGAGGCGCTCGTCGTGGCGGTGCGGCGGCTGTCGCGGGCGTTCGACGAGAAGGCGTCCGAGTTCGCGGACCTGCCCAAGATGGGCCGCACCCAGCTGCAGGACGCGGTGCCGATGAGCCTGGGCCAGGAGTTCGCCGGCTTCTCGGTGAACGTGGCCGAGGAGGTCAAGCGCCTGCGCAACGCGGCCGACCTGCTGCTCGAGGTCAACCTGGGCGCCACCGCGATCGGCACGGGCCTCAACACGCCGCCCGGCTACCCCAAGGTCGCGGCGCGGCGGCTCGCGGAGGTCAGCGGGCTCGGCACGGTCCCCGCGGAGAACCTCGTCGAGGCCACCTACGACAACGGCGCCTATCTGGCCGTGCACTCCGCGGTGAAGCGGCTCGCGGCCAAGGTGTCCAAGATCTGCAACGACCTGCGCCTGCTGTCCTCGGGGCCGCGCGCGGGGCTCAACGAGATCAACCTGCCCGAGCTGCAGGCCGGGTCGTCGATCATGCCCGCCAAGGTGAACCCGGTGATCCCCGAGGTGGTCAACCAGGTCTGCTTCAAGGTGATGGGCAACGACGTCACCATCACGCACGCCGCCGAGGCCGGGCAGCTGCAGCTCAACGTCATGGAGCCCGTGCTCGCGGAGTCGATGTTCGAGTCGATCCGCCTGCTGACCAACGCGTGCGACGCGCTGCGCACCAAGTGCGTCGTCGGGATCACCGCCAATGCCGAGGTCATGCGCCGGCACGTGCTCGGCTCCATCGGCATCGTCACCTACCTCAACGAGGTGATCGGCCACCACAACGGCGACCTGGTCGGCAAGGAGGCCGCCCGCACCGGCAGCTCCGTGCGGGACGTCGTCATCGCGCGCGGCCTGCTCACCGCCGAGGAGGTCGACAAGATCCTCACCACGGAGAACTTCCTGCACCCGCGCTACTCCGGCCGGTTCTACGCGCCGGACGAGCGCGGCATCCCGGACGCTGGCGAGGAGGGCGGGTCGTCGACCGTCGTCGAGTCCGACGACGCCACGGGCGCCCCGTCGGACCCCGAGCACGAGCACCCCGAACCGTCCGCCGGCGAGGAGGGTGAGGCCGCGCGGTGATCGTCGTCCAGTTCGTCGTCGTCCTGGTCTTCGTCTTCATCGGTGCGCGCATCGGAGGGATCGGGATCGGGCTGGCGGGCGGCGCCGGCGTCATCGTCCTCGGGCTGCTGGGCCTCGAGGTCGACCCGGCGACGGGCGTCCCCTGGGACGTGCTGGGCATCATCATGTGCGTCATCGCGGCCATCGCCGCGATGCAGGCCGCCGGCGGGCTCGACTACCTGGTGGCGAAGACGGAGGTGCTGCTGCGCGCCCGCCCGCGCAACATCACCTTCCTCGCGCCGCTCGTCACCTACTTCATGACCGTGTTCGCCGGCACGGGCCAGGTCGCCTTCTCCACCCTGCCCGTGATCGCGGAGGTGGCGAAGGAGTCCAACGTGCGGCCGTCGCGGCCGCTGTCGATCGCGGTGGTCGCGTCGCAGATGGCGATCGCGGCGTCCCCCATCTCCGCGGCGGTGGTGGCCATGGCCGCCGTCGTCGAGCCGCTGGGCGTCGACTACCTCACCCTCCTCACCGTGGCGGGCGTCTCCACGCTGGTGGGCTGCCTGGTCGGGGCCGTCGTCGCGTCCCGGCAGGGCGTGGAGCTGCAGGACGACCCGGTGTACCAGGAGCGGCTCGCCAAGGGCCTGGTGAAGCGGCGCGAGCGCACCGAGTTCGTCGCGAAGCCGCGCGCGCTGCTGTCGCTGATCATCTTCGCCGCCGCGCTGCTGGTCGTGGTGCTGTACTCGACCGCGGTGTCCGACTCGGTAGGCCTCATCGAGGACCCGACCATCACCCGCAGCGGCGCCATCATGACGTTCATGCTGCTGGCGGGGCTGCTCATCGCCGTCTTCTGCAAGATCGACGTGGGCACCGTCATCACGCAGCAGACGTTCCGCTCGGGCATGAGCGCCGCCGTCTGCATCATCGGCGTCGCGTGGCTGGGCAACACGTTCGTGCAGGGCCACACCGCCGAGATCGAGGAGCTGGGCGGCGACCTCATCCGGCAGTACCCGTGGATGCTGGCCGTCGTGCTGCTGCTGGCCTCCGCGCTGCTGTACTCGCAGGCCGCGACGACGATCGCGCTGATGCCCGTCGCGGCCGGCATGGGCGTGGCCGCCACCACGATGGTGGCGTCGTTCCCCGCCGTCACCGGGCTGTTCCTGCTGCCGACCTACACCACCGTGGTCGCGGCGATCGAGCTCGACGACACCGGCACCACCCGCATCGGGAAGTACCTGTTCAACCACTCGTTCATGGTGCCGGGGCTGGTGGCCGTCGGGACCGCTGTCGCCGTCGGCTTCGGCCTCGCGCCGCTGCTGATCTGACTGCGCGGGCCGACGGCGGTCTCAGACGTCGAGCCACGGCGCGCGGGCGTACTCCTCGTCCGTGACGTGCTCCCGCCAGGTGGTCGTGGCGGACGGGTCGTCGGCGTTCTCCAGCATCGCCAGGTGCTCCATGAAGTCGTCCGGCGACGCCCCGTGCCAGTGCTCCTCCCCCGGCGGGCAGTACACCGTCTCGCCCGGCCGGGCCTCCACGACGACGCCGTCGCGCGTGCCGACCAGCGCCACGCCGGAGACGATGTGCAACGTCTGGCCGCGGGCGTGCGAGTGCCAGGCCGTGCGCGCCGCCGGGGCGAACCGCACCAGCGCCACCACCATCCGCTGGTCCGCCTCCTGCGGCACCACGATCGGGTCGAGCCACACGTCGCCCCGGAACTGCTCGGGCGGGTTCTTCGTCGTGGCCGGGCGGGGGATCTTCTTCATCGGTCGTGGCTCCTTCGGTGGTCGGGGCGCCCGCGACGGGCGCGACGGGCGCTGACGCCGCCCGGCTACCCCCGGTAGTGCTCGACGACGTCGGCCGGGCGGACCTTCGCCTGCGCCGGGTCGCCGCCGAACTCGCGCGCCGCCTGGCGCTGCCGCAGCAGGTCCCAGCACTGGTCGAGGCGCGTCTCGGTGGCGGCGAGCTCCTCGTGCTCGGTGCTCGCGTCGATCTCGCCCTTCCCCAGACGCGCGCGCAGCTCGCGCTCGCGGGCGATGAGGTCGCCGATGGTCTGCTGGATGTCGCCGTCGGTGGTCATGCCGGCCCTCCTGCCGCTCCCCCGGGCGCGGCGCCCGGGTCCGACGTCGATCCTCTCTCTAGCGGCCCGCCCAGACCATCCCGAGGCTCTGCGGGGCGGACTCGACGAAGCCGAGGCTGCGGTACAGCGGTCGTCCCGGGGCGTCGGCCATGAGCGTGATGTACGGGTCGGCGGGAGCCCGCTCGTCGATCTGGGCGAGCAGCCACTCCAGCACGCGGCGCCCCAGGCCCTGCCGCTGGTGCGCGGGGAGCGTCGCGATGTCGGCGACGACGAAGTACCAGCCGCCGTCGCCGAGCACGCGGCCCATCGCGACCGCCTCGCCGGACCCGCGGTGCCGCACGTGTGCGAACGCCCAGCTGTTCGCGACGGCGTGGCCCGCCTGCTCCGCCGTCTTCGGGCTGAGGCCCGCGTCGCGGCGCAGGCGCAGGTACGCGTCGACGTCGGGCGGGGTGGGGACGAGCTCGTACGGGTCGTTCGCGTCGGCCATGCGCCTCACCCTAGGAGGGCCTGCCGACGGGGGCCCGGCGGTGGGCTCAGACGGGCTCGGCGACCTTGGCCGGCACCCGGGCGGGCGTCCGCGCCGCGGGCGCGAGGAACGCGGCCGCGGCGACCAGCACGAGGACGACGATCAGCGCGGAGCGCAGGCCGTAGTGGTCGCCGAGGAAGCCGAGCACGGGCGGCCCCACGAGGAACGAGACGTAGCCGAGGGTGGCGGCGAGGGACACCCGCGCGGCCGGGTTCGGGCCGGAGTCGCCCGCGGCCGACAGCGCCACGGGGAAGCCGAGCGACGCGCCGAGCCCCCACAGGACGGCGGCGCCCGCCGCGACCCACTGCTGGTCCGCGAAGATCACGAGCGCGAGGCCGGCGGCGCCCACGACGGCGCTGGCGCACAGCACCGCCGCGCGGCCGAACCGGTCCACGAACCGCCCGCCCACGAACCGGCCGATCGTCATGGCGGCGGCGAACACGGCGTACACGGCGGACCCGAGGGCGGCGTCGAAGCCGTGCCCGTCGACCATGACGAGCGGCAGCCAGTCGTTGGCGGCGCCCTCGGCCAGCGCGAGCGCGAGGATGATGCCGCCGATGAGCAGCAGGCGTGCGTCCTTCCAGACAGGCGGCCCGGCCGCCGCGTCGGCGCGCCGCGCGGCGGGGTCGCGGCGGCCGACGCCCGCGGGGATCGGCCGGATCGCGACCGCGAGCCCGGCGAGCATCACCGCGGCCGCCGCCAGCAGGTGCACGACGACCGGGAACGCGACGCTCGTGAGCACCATCCCGACGGTCGCGCCCACCACGGTGCCGAGGCTGAAGAAGCCGTGCATGGCGGGCAGCGCCGAACGGCCGAGGAGCCGCTCGACCTCCGCCCCCTCGACGTTGAGCGCGATCTCCCCGCCGCCCATGCCGCACCCGACGAGCCCGAGACCGAGGGCGACCACCCCGCCCGACCCCAGCGCCGCTCCCCCGCCGACGACCGCCACGCCCACCGCCATCGCGGAGATGCCGACGACCGTCACGGGGCGGGTGCCCCACCGCGCCACGAGCGGGCCGGAGGCCAGGATCCCGGCCATCGACCCGACGGACAGGCCGAACAGGATGAGCCCCATCTGCCCGGTGGAGGCGCCGACGAGGTCGCGCACGTCGGGGGTGCGGGTGACCCACGAGGAGATGGCGATGCCGTTGAGGAAGAACAGCGCGAACAGCGCGTTGCGGCGCGCGCGCAGGCTGGCGGTCACGAGGGGGTGGCTCCGGGGGCGGGTCGACGGGTGCCGCCCGAGCCTACGGTGCGTCCGGCCCCGTCAGGCGCCCGCGCGCTCGAGGCGGAACAGCCGCACCACCCGCCCCGACTCCCGCTCGTAGGCCCGGTAGCCGGGCCACTGCGCCTCGATGCGCGCCCACGCGGCGTCGCGCTCCGCAGCGTCGTCCACGAGCGTGGCCCGCACCGGGTACCGCCGGCCGCGGATGCTCACCGCCGCGTCCGGGTGGGCCAGCAGGTTGTACGTCCAGGCCGGGTGCCGGTCGCGCGCGAACGACGTGCCCGCCACGACCAGTCGTCCCTCCCCGAGCGGCGTGTACATGAGGTAGGTGTCGCGCGGCTCCCCCGACCGCGCCCCCGTCGTGTGCAGCACCAGCGAGGGCACGAGCACCGCGCTGAGCTGGAACCGCCCGCGGGTGAGCCACGCCAGCGCCCGCTCGACGGGCGGCATCGCCCGCGGCGCCGCCGCCCGGAAAGCACGCGTGCGCGTCACGGGCGCGACGACGGACCGGATCCCCTGCAACAGCGTGGCCATGCCTCATCCTGGCGGGTGCCCGGCCACGACCGGTAGGCCGACAGGCTTGCGTGCACATCTGCGCATGCCAACTTGTCGGCGCCGCAGGCCGTTGACCGCGGCACCGCGCCGCCCGTTCCCTTGGACCCATCGAGCAGGTTCACCCCTGGGACGAAGGAGACGCGGATGGCGACCTCAGCACACGAGCACGCGACACGGGCAGGGACGGCAGCACCGGGGGCAGGGCAGCGATGCCGGCGGGTGTCGGGCTACGGCCTCACGGCCCTCGTCGTCGCCGGTCTGGTCATGACGGGGATGCCGTCCGTCGCGTCCGCGCAGACGTCCGGCGCGGCGCAGCAGTCGCCGGTGGCGGCCACCGCGATCCCCGACGGCGAGACCACGACGGACACCCCCGCGCTGGTGACCGGGCTGGCCGCGAAGGCCGACGCGTCGGTCGCGCCCGCCACGGCCGCCAAGGGGTTCCTCGGCGCCAGCAAGGGCCGCTTCCACATCGCCGACCCGGGCAGGACCCTGAAGTCGGCCGGCACCGAGAGCGCCGACGGCCAGGAGGTCGTCCGCCTGCAGCAGCAGTACCAGGGCGTCGACGTCCTGGGCGGCGAGTACGTCGTGCGGATGACGAAGTCCGGCGACGAGCGCACCGTCACCGGCACGTCGGGCAAGTACTACACCGACCTCGCCCTGGACACCGTGACCCCGGCCGTCTCGGAGAAGGTCGCGATCCAGCGCGCGGTCGCCGCGGTTGCCGGCGTCCCCGGGGGGCTCCTCCGGAAGGACACGCCCGAGACCCTCAAGGCGTTCAGCGGCGAGTCGCAGGGCCTGGCCATCCTCCCGCAGGGCGACGGCGTGCTGACCCGCCACATCACCGTGACCGGCGTGGACGCCGACGGGATGCCGGTCAAGCAGGAGGTGTACGTCGACGCCGCCGGCGGCTTCCCGGTGCTGCAGTACAGCGCGATCAAGACCTTCGGCGCGCCGGACGGCGACCCCGCCGCCGCGGCGGCGACCGCCACGACCGCCGACGCCCCGGAGGCGGCGGTGACCTCCACCCCTGGCTCGGTCGTCGGCACCGGGGTCCGCTACAACGGCGAGACGGTCGACCTCGGCCTCTACCAGCCCAGCGCGGACAAGCCGTTCCAGATGCTCGACTACACCCGCCGGGCGGAGGACTCGCCCTTCCAGGGCCCGCTGATCAAGACGTACGACGCGAACGGCGCGGAGGCCGCCTACTCCTCCGGCGTCTGGCCCAGCCAGGCGACGATCGGC
This sequence comes from Isoptericola sp. NPDC060185, assembly GCF_042728595.1. Classification (NCBI taxonomy): domain Bacteria; kingdom Bacillati; phylum Actinomycetota; class Actinomycetes; order Micrococcales; family Promicromonosporaceae; genus Isoptericola; species Isoptericola sp. NPDC060185. The sequence continues at coordinate 129,092 of NZ_JBHWYY010000004.1, forward strand.
CAGAACGCCACCGCGGACTTCGGCCCGGAGTTCACGGACTCCGGCATGGTCGACGCGCACTGGGCGGCGGGCCAGGTCTACGACTACTACAAGGACACGTTCGGCCGGAAGGGTCTCGACGGGACCGACGCCTTCATCAACTCCATCGTGGGCGTCACCGCGAACGGCGGGCCCTACAACAACGCCTTCTGGGACGGCCAGAAGATGGTCTACGGCAAGGGCGGCGGCGACTACCGCACCTTCTCCGCGGACACCGATGTCGTCGGCCACGAGATGACCCACGGGGTCGTCGAGCACACCGCGAACCTCGTCTACGTCGGCCAGTCCGGCGCCATGAACGAGGCCGTCGCCGACTACTTCGGCAACGCGATCGACCTCGAGGCCAACGGCGTCTCGATGGACGACCCGGACGCCGCGCTCCTCGGCGAGGACCTGTGCACGACCCTCGCCCCCCGCGACTGCGCGCTGCGCGACCTGAACGACGGCGCCACCACCTTCGCCAACTTCGTCGGTGCCGGCATCGGCAGCGACAACGGCGGCGTCCACCTCAACTCCACGATCTTCTCGGGCTCCCTGTGGGACATCCGGGAGCAGCTCGGCGCGGAGCTTGCCGACCAGATCGTCTACCGCGCCCTGTCGGGGTACATGACCCCGCTGGACGACTTCCTCGCCGGCCGCACCGCCGTGGTCGCCGCCGCCCAGGAGCTCGGCGCCACGAAGGACCAGCTGAAGGTCGTCAACGCAGCCTTCGACGCGCACGGCATCGTGGCCGGCTGGGAGACCAAGCTCGGCGTCGACAGCGACCTCCTGATGGCGGACGTCAACGTCGGCGACACCGGGGTCGGCGCCGGCGGCGGCAAGTACGCCGTCTCGCGGAGCAACGAGGACGGCTCGATGCCGTACTCGGTGTGGCTGGGCAGCACGGACGGCAAGGGCCAGCCGGAGCTCGTGAGCGGCAACAACGGCAACTTCAACGTGTACGCCGACACCGACGGCAAGTCCGTCGTCTGGGCCGAGTACACCGGCAGCTCGATCAACATGTGGTCGCGCGCCGTGTCCGGCGGTGTGACGAAGCCGATCGTCTTCAGCCACAACGGGCCCGTCGGGTCGCTGGCCGTCGACGGCGACCTCGCCGTCCGGACGGTGACCGACTACACCACCGGGACCCAGCACGTCGGCTGGGTGAACATGAAGACCGGAGCGTCCGGCCTGGTCGACCCCGGCAGCCCCGCGGTGTCCACGGCCCTGCCGTCGGTCAAGGACGGCAAGATCGCCTACGCGAAGCTCTGGTACACGGCGGACGGCCCGCGGCTCGGCGTCGAGGTCTTCGACACCGTCGCCGGGACCAAGACCCTCATGCCGATGGACAACGCCTCCGTGATGGGCATCGGCCAGACCGGCTTCACCGACGACGGGGTCGTCTGGATCGAGGACACCGACATCGCCGACGGCGGCCAGGCCGCCGTGCGCAAGGCGTCCTTCGACGGCACCCACCCGGTGACGCTGGTCCCGGAGTCGGCCGACAGCACGCTCTACCCCTACTCGCTGACGGCGTCGGGCACCGCGGTGACGATCACGTCGATCCCGCCGGCGACGACGTGGGCCAACGCGACGCTGCCGAAGCTCTACCAGGTGGCCGCCGACGGCACGAAGGGCGCGCAGCGGATGTCCTGCGGCCGTGGCGAGCAGATGTTCGCCGCCGCCGACGAGGGCTCCCGCGTGCTGTGGTTCGACGGCACCACCAGTCACACCAACCTGGTAAAGCGGGACCGCCCGGTCGGCAAGTGCTGACCTGACCTCCCGACACCTGCAGACAGGCCGCGGCCGGGCGCCCCACGTGGGATGCCCGGCCGCGGTCCGTCCGGCACGGTGTGGCGATTTGTCTCTCGTGTCCGGAGACCGCACACTCCGGTCGTGCCCCCCGCCGTGCCCGACCGCCCGCCGACCGGCGACGAGACCGCCGTCGCCGGCCCCGTCGCCGAGCGTTCCGAGCTGTCCCGGCTCGGCCTGGACGACGACATGCTGCGGCTCTACCGGGCGGCACTACGCATCGGGGGCACGTCCTCCGCGGAGCTGGCCGCGCAGGTGGGGCTCGATCCCGACCGCACGGAGCGGGCGCTGGAGCGACTCTCGGCCGACGGCTTCCTCACCTCCTACGGGGCGGTCGCGCCGCGCGCGGCGCTGCGGACCGTCGTCGTGCGCCGGCTGGCGGAGCTGACCGCACGGGAGGCGGAGCTGCGCACCGTCGACGCGATGGTGGACGGGCTCGCGGACTCGCTGTGGCCGCAGGACGCGCGGCTGCCCGTCGCCGATGTGGGCCTCGTCGTCGGGCTGCCGGAGATCGCGCGGCTCAGCACGCACATCGTCATGGCGGCCGAGCGCGAGGTGCTGATCCTCGACGCCCCGCCGTACGCCCAGGACGACGCGGCGGTCGCGCCGTCGGCGCACTTCAACCGCGGCGCCGACGCCGACGAGGAGGCTCTGGACCGGGGCGTCACGTTCCGCCGGATCCTCGCGCGGGAGGCCCTGGACCTGCCCGGCCGGGCCGAGGGCATCCGCGACCGCGTCGGCAAGGGGATGTCCGTGCGGGTGCGCGCCACCCTGCCGTCCAAGCTGATCCTCGTCGACGGCACCACCGCGCTGCTCCCGCCGTCCTCGACCGCGGACGCGCGGGCCACCGCGCTGGTGCTGCGCGGCGGGATCCTCATGCACGTCCTCGTGCCGTTCTTCGAGATGCTCTGGGCGGACTCGGTCCCGATCGCGGTCGGCGACGACGGCGTCGCGCCCGGCGCGCCGGGCCCGGAGGGCTCGCCCACGGCGGAGGAGCGCGAGCTCCTCACCATGCTCGCCGCGGGCCTCAAGGACGAGTCGATCGCCCGGCAGCTCGACGTGCACGTCGCGACGGCGCGACGCCGCATCACCGCATTGCTGACCCGGCTCGGGGTGTCGAGCCGCTTCCAGGCGGGGGTCCAGGCCGCGCGGCGCGGCTGGCTCGGCGAGGGCTGACACCCCCGCCGAGCCGGCGGCTCACACGACGGCCGACGTCACCACCCGCCGGTCGGCGACGGTCACCTCGTAGGTGTCGCCCGTGACGAGCAGCACCGCGTGGGGCGTCGCGGTGCCCGGCAGCTCCCGCTTCTCCGAGCGGCGGGCGCTGGTGATGGCGCCGCCGGTGGCGTGCTGCACGTCCTCGGCGTCGGCGTCGGGGGTGGCGGCCACATGCGACCCGACCCACACCTCGACGTCGCCCGGCTCGACGACGCGCACCAGGCGGCGGTCGGCGAACGCGAGCCGGGTGGTGGGGACGTCGAACCGCACGACGACCGACTCCCCCGGCCCCAGAGCGACCCGGCGGTAGGCCAGGAGCTGCGCCACCGGCCGGGTGACGGACCCGACGACGTCGCGCCCGTAGAGCTGCACGACGTCCGACCCGGCGACCGTCCCCGTGTTGGTGACCCGCACGGCGGCCGCGAAGTCGCCGCCCGCGGCGACCTCGGCGTCCACGTCCAGGTCGGTGTACGCGAACGACGTGTACGACAGCCCGAACCCGAACGGCCGCAGCGGCGTCGAGTCGGTGGACGTGACGTCGGACGGCCCGCCGAGGACGGGGTGCAGGTAGGAGTACGGCTGCGCCCCCGCCGACCGCGGCAGCGAGACGGGCAGGCGGCCCGACGGGTTGACGGCGCCGGCGATCGCCGCGGCGACGGCCGTGCCGCCCTCCTCCCCGGGGAAGAACGCCTGCAGCACGGCGCCGGGGCGACGGTCGCCGGAGTCCCCGGCGACGTCGAGCGCCCAGTCGATCGCGTACGGGCGGCCGCTGAGCACCACCATGACGACGGGGGTGCCGGTGGCCAGCACCGCCTCGACGAGGCCGCGCTGCACGCCGGGCAGCTCCAGCGACTCGGCGTCGTTGCCCTCGCCCACGGTGCCGCGGCCGAACAGGCCCGCGTGGTCGCCCACCACGACGACGGCCACGTCCGCGGACGCGGCGGCCGCGACGGCCTCCGCGAAGCCCGACGTGTCCTCGCCCTCGACGTCGCAGCCGGCGGCGTGCACCAGCTCCGGCTGCGGCAGCCCCGCGGAGCGGAACGCGCCCCCGATCGACTCGAAGACCGTGGGGATGTGGAAGCCCTTCGGCACCTCGGGGTGGTGCGCCAGCACGTGGTTGGCGAACGAGTAGCAGCCCATGAGGGCGTCGCTGCGGTGCGCGTTGGGGCCGACGACGGCGACGCGGCCGGGCGCGGCGCTCCAGTCCTTGAGCGGGAGCACGCCGTCGTTGGTGAGCAGGACGAGCGACTCCTCGGCCAGGCGCCGGGCCACGTCGCGGTGCGCGGGCGAGTCCAGGTCGACCACCGCGGGCGGCTCGCCCGCGAACGCGTCGTCGTCGAGCAGCCCGAGCTCCTCCTTCTGCGCGAGGGCACGCAGCACGGCGCGGTCCACGTAACGCTCGTCGAGCCCGCCCGCGCGGACGAGCTCCGCGAGGGGCTCGAGGTACGCGTCGCCCGACGGCAGCTCGATGTCGAGGCCGGCCTCGAGCGCCTGGGCGGCGGCCTCCCCGCGGTCGGCGGCCACGCGGTGCATCACCTCGAGGAACGCGACGCCGAAGTAGTCGGCGACGACGGTCCCGTCGAAGCCCCACCGCTCCCGCAGGGTCCCGGTGAGGTGCTCGGCGCTCGCGTGCATCGGCACGCCGTCGACGTCGACGTACGACGCCATGACGGACCGCACGCCGCCGTCGCGCACCGCCATCTCGAACGGCGGCAGGTACACGTCGGCCATCTCGCGGGGGCCGGCCGAGACGGGCGCGTGGTTGCGCCCGGCGCGGGAGCCGGAGTACCCGACGAAGTGCTTGAGCGTGGCGTGCACGCCGGCGTCCTGCAGGCCGCGCACGTAGGCGGTGCCGACCGTGCCGACGAGGTACGGGTCCTCGCCGATGCACTCGTCGACGCGGCCCCAGCGGGGGTCGCGGACGACGTCGAGCACGGGCGCGAGGCCCTGGTGGATGCCCAGCTCGCGCATCGAGTCCCCGATGACGCGGCCCATCTCGGCCACGAGCTCCGGGTCGAACGACGCGCCCCAGGCCAGCGGCGTCGGGAACGTCGCCGCCTTCCACGCCGAGAGGCCGGTGAGGCACTCCTCGTGCACGAGGGCGGGGATGCCGAGCCGGGTGTCGCGGCGCAGGCGCTGCTGCTCCGCCCACAGCCAGGCGGCCCGCTCGGCCGGGTCCACCGGCCGGGTGCCGTACACGCGGGTGTAGTGGCCGATGCCGTGCCGGGTGATCTCCTCGAGCCGGCCGCCGTCGCCGGCCGCCATCTCCCCCTGCATCGGGGCGACCACCTCGCCGCCCTGGTCGAGCCAGTACCCGACGAGCTGCGCGAGCTTCTCCTCGAGCGTCATGCGGGCGTGCAGCGCGCGGACGCGCTCGGACACCGCGGGCAGCTCGGTCAGCGCCGGCAGCGCCGGCACCGTGGGTACAGGGTGGGTCACGTGCTCTCCTTGGCTGGTCCCACTGGTCTGGGTCATCCCTTCACGGCTCCCTGCAGGCCGTTCACGATGCGCTTCTGCATCGCGAGGAAGAACACCAGCGCAGGGATCATCGCCAGCGTCGTGAACGCGAAGACGCCCGCGGTGTCCGACGAGTGCTCCGAGGAGAAGTCGGCGACGCCCAGCGGCAGCGTCTTCATGTCGCCCTGCAGCAGCAGCAGCGGGAGGAGGTAGGCGTTCCAGGAGCCGACGAAGGCCAGCACCCCCACGGTCACCATGCCGGGCCCGGACAGGGGCAGCAGGATGCGCCAGAAGAACCCGACCCGGCTGGTGCCGTCGAGCTGTGCCGCCTCCTCCAGCTCCTTGGGCAGCGCCTTGATGAAGGGGCGCAGGATCACGACCGTCATCGGCAGCGCGAACGCCGCCTGCGGCAGGGCCACGCCCCACCACGTGTTGCCGAGCCCGAAGTTCTGCGTGAGGAGGATGAACAACGGGACGACGGCCACGGTGGCGGGGAAGAGCAGACCCGCCACGAACACCATGAACAGCGCCTCGCGGCCCTTGAACGCGTACCGGGCGAGCGGGTAGGCGGCCATCACGCCGAAGACCACGACGATCGCGGTGGTGATGACCGCGATGATCACGGAGTTGACGGTGTACTGCCAGAACGAGGGGTTGGTGAGCACCCCCGTGTAGTTGGTGAAGATCCACGGGTCGGGCAGCGACGCCGGTGCGTTCGCGAGCTGCGCGTTGCTGCGGAAGCCGCTCAGCACGCCGTAGACGACGGGGCCGAGCGTCGCGCAGACCACCACGAACGCGACGGCGTAGACGGCGGGGCTGCCGCCCTGGAACCTGCCCGCGCTGCCCCGACGGCGCACGGCCGGCCGGGTCGCGGTCGGCCTGTTCGTGGTCGGGTCGTTCGTGGCCGGAGTCTGGGTCGACATGGTCATCACGCCACCCCCTGGGCGTCGCGACGCAGGATGAGTCGCTGGTAGAGGACCGCCATGACGAGGGCGATCAGGAAGAGGATCACGGACGCAGCGCCGGCGATCCCGAAGTTGGCGCTGCGGGTGCCCTCGTTGACCAGGTAGATCGCCATGGTGCTGGTGGCGTTGGCCGGCCCGCCCTTGGTGAGGATCCAGACCATGTCGAAGAGCTGCAGCGAGCCGATCATGGACAGGAAGCCCCAGGTGCGGATGGTGGGGCCGAGCAGCGGGATGGTGATCTTGCGCTGCACCTGCCACCAGGACGCGCCGTCGAGCTGGGCCGCCTCGTAGAGCTCGTCGGGCACGCCCTGCAGGCCCGCGAGGAAGAGGATGACGGCCAGGCCGAGGTACTTCCACGTCAGGATGGCCAGGACCGTCCACAGGGCGAGGTCGGGGTCGCCGAGCCAGCCCTGCTCGGGAGGCGTGAGGCCGACGGCCGTCAGGAGGGTGTCGAGCACGCCGTACTGGGGCTGCAGCAGCTGGAACCAGATGACGCCCGCCACGACCTCGGCGAGGACGTACGGCACGAAGATGATGGTGCGCAGTGCGCTCTGGCCCCACATCCGGCGGTTGAGGAGCAGGGCGATCGCCAGCCCCAGGGGGAGCTGGATCAGGATCGAGCCCACCACGATCACGAGGTTGTTCACCAGCGAGCCGACGAACACGTCGTCGGTCAGCACCGACACGTAGTTCGCGAGGCCGACGAAGTCGACCATCGGGCCGCGACCGTTCCACCGGTAGCCGGACATCTGGACGGCCGTGATGACCGGCCAGACGACGAAGAGCAGGATCATCGCGAGCGCCGGGGCCACGAAGAACGTGATCTCCAGACGCTTGCGGAGCGTCGAGTCCGTCGACCGCCGACCCCCAGCCGAACGTCCGGCTGCCGAGCGACCCGGAGGGGTCGCACCGGCAGCCGGACCGGAGGAGGTGGCAGGCGATGCGGGCGCCGTGGTCACGGCGGCGTCGTCTGCCATCTCGATCATCCCTGCTTCGCCGCGGCTTCTTCGATCGCGTCGACGATGTCCTGCGGGCCGGCCTCGCCGGCGAACATGAGGGCGATCGCGTCGTTCATCGCGTTACCGACCGACTGGCCGAGGCGGGTGTCCAGGTAGAGCTGGGTCTGGCCGCCGCCGTCCCGCACCGGGATGAGCTGCTTGAGCGTCTCGTTGGACAGGGAGTCGGTGGCCGCCGGGTTGGTGGGCAGCCCCATGTCCAGCTCGGCGAAGCCCTGCTGCACCTCGTCGCTCAGCAGGTACTCGGCGAAGTCGACCGCGACGTCCGGGGCGTCCTTGGAGACGGCCCACGCGTCACCGCCGCCCATCTGGTCGTCCGGGGCGCCGCCCTGGCCGTCGAACGTCGGGAAGGCGAACCAGCCCATCCAGTCCGGAACCTGCTGGTCCTCGCGGAGACCGCCCACGACGCCGGGCTCCCAGTGACCGGCGAGCTCCATGCCGACCTTCTCCGAGGCGAGCAGACCGGAGGCCGACGTCGGACCCTCCTGGGCCCCGGTGCCCAGGAACCCCTTGTTGAAGGGCTTCTTGGCGATGATGTCCTGGACGTGCTCACCGGCCTTGATGAAGCACGGGTCGGAGTAGTCGCCGGAGTCGATCGCCGCCTCGACGGTGTCGAACGGGCACTCCCGCACCACGCCGTAGTACCAGTAGTGCGCGGCCGGCCACTTGTCGCCGGCGCCCACGGAGAGCGGGTCGACGCCCGCAGCCTTGAGCTTGTCGATGTAGCCGTAGAACTCGTCGATGGTCGGGTTCGGCGACACGTCGTCGATGCCGGCCTTGGCGAAGATGTCCTTGTTGTACCAGATGCCCACGATGCCCATCGAGAAGGGCAGGGCGTACGTGTGGTCGTCGACCGTGTACTGGCCGGCGAACGAGGAGATCTTCTCGATCGTGTCCGACGCGTCGTCGGTGAGGTCGCGGAGCAGGCCGGCGTCGATGTCGTTCTGCAGCTCGCCGCCGCCGCGGCTCATGAACACGTCCGGGATGCCGCTCCCAGCCTGCATCGCGGCCTGCAGCTTGGTGACCATGTCCTCGTGCTGCATGGCCTCGACCTTGACGGTCACACCCTCGTGCGCCGCCTCGAAGTCGGCCGCGACCTTGTCGTAGTACTCCTTGCCCTCACCGGTGTTGGAGTTGTGCCACCACGTGATGGACTTGCCGTCGGCGTTGCCGCCGCCGTCGCCCTGGTCGGCGGTGCCCTGGCCCGCGCAGGCGGCGCCGAGGAGCGCCACGGCGGTCCCGAGCGCGACCGCGGTGGCGCCGCGCATGATCCTCGTCCTGGTCATCATCGATCCCTTGTCTTCGTCGACGGGCGCGGCAGCGACGCTGCCGCGAGGTGGTGAGTGCCTGAACACGAGAGTGGCAGGCGCCCGACCGTTTCGTCAATCGTTGTCGATAACGATTTCGACAACCTCACCCTCGCCGACGTCCGACGGCGGGCGAGCCGTGTGACGGGCGCGGTCGTGGCGCATACTGTCGACTCGTGAGCACCCCCGCCGACCCGCCCGCCGCGGGCATCCCTGCCCCCGCCCCGGGCCGCGTCACCATCTCCGACGTGGCGCGTGTCGCCGGCGTCTCGGTGGCCACCGTGTCGAAGGTCGTCAACAACCGGTACGGCGTCGCGGCGGCCACGTCCGAGCGGGTGCTGGCCGTCGTCGAGGACCTCGGCTACGAGTCCTCCCTGGTGGCGCGCAGCCTGCGCCGCACCAGCACCAACGTCATCGGCGTCCTCGTGGCCGAGTTCGAGCCGTACTCCACCGAGCTGCTCAAGGGCATCTCCGCCGCCGTCGACGGCACCGGGTACGAGCTCCTCGCCTACGCCGGCCGCACCGACGGCGGCGCCCAGGCGGGCTGGGAGCGACGGTCGCTCTCGCGTCTCGCCGGGACGCTCGTGGATGCGGCCATCGTCGTGACGCCCACGATGGTGCTGTCCCCGGACTCCCCCGTGCCCGTCGTCGCCGTCGACCCGCACACCGGGCCGGAGGGAACCCCCACCGTCGACTCCGACAACACCACCGGCGCCCGCGAGGCCGTCGAGCACCTCATCGCGCTCGGCCACCGGCGCATCGCCCACCTGGGCGGGCGCCCGGACCTCGAGTCCGCCCGGCTGCGCGAGCTCGGGTACCGGCAGGCGCTCGAGGCCGCCGGCATCGCCGTCGACCCGCTGCTCGTCAAGGTCGGCGGTTACCGCCCCGACCTCGCCGACGCCCCCGTCCGCGCCCTGCTCGACCGCCCCGACCGGCCCACCGCCGTGTTCGCCGCCAACGACCTGTCCGCCATCCGCGTCCTCGAGGTCGCCCACGAGCTGGGGCTGCGCGTCCCCGACGACCTCTCCGTCGTCGGCTTCGACAACGTCCCCGAGTCCTGGGGCAGCGCTCCCCCGCTCACCACGGTCGCCCAGCCCATGCACCGCATGGGCGCCGAGGCCCTGCGCCTCGTCCTCGACCTGCTCGGCGGCACGGCCCGCGAGCGCCACCTGCGCCTGCCCACGTCGCTGGTCGTCCGCGCGTCGACGGCGCCCCCGCCGCGGTAGTCGGCCGCCCGGTCAGCGCACGACGAACGTCGCGGCGTCCGGGAACTTCACCGGCGGCGCGTCCACGCCGCAGAACGACAGGTAGCTGCCCACGTAGTCGCCGTCCGGATGCTCGGGGTCGGCGGCGATCACGCCGCCGGCGTCGGCCACCACGCCCGTGGCGGTGAACGCGTCGCCGCCGCTCGCGTCGGCCTCGAGCACCGTCCCGCCCGGCAGGGTCACGACGTAGCGGCCGACGGGTTCGCCGCTGTCGACCGCCCTCGTCCCGTCGGGCCAGAAGACCACGTGCTCCGTACCGTCGATCACGGCCACCAGGCACCCGTTCTCCGGCGCGCGCAGCTCGCCGTCGAGCGGGGCGGGATCGGCCCGGAAGTACTGGTGCAGCTCCGGCTCGTCGAGGTACTCGACCTGCGGCGTGCCGAAGCCGACCGCCTCGTCGTCCAGGGCGTCGTCGTCGAGCAGCTCGCAGCCCGCGAGCAGGGCCGTCAGGGCGAGGACACCGCCCGCCGCGCGCGCACCGGTGCTCCGCATGCCCGGAGCGTAGGACGGCGCGTCAGCGCGCGCGACCGTGCCGGCGCTCGGGCTCGCGCGGTCCGCGGCGGGCGACGTAGCGCTGCCGCAGCCGCACCACGACGAACCACAGCACGAGCAGGGCGATGATCACCAGCACGGCGTCGGAGATGATGCCGCTCCACTGCTCGAGCACGGGCTCGATGGCGGGGCCGAAGGCGTAGCCCAGGCCGACCCAGATGCTGTTCCACACCCCGGAGCCGATGGCGGTGTAGAGGGTGAAGGACCAGAACGGCATGCGCTCGATGCCGGCGGGGATGGAGATGAAGCTGCGCACCAGCGGGACGCAGCGCCCCACCAGCACCGCTACGCGCCCCCATCTCGCGAAGAACGCCTCGGCCTTGTCGAAGTCCGTGCCGTCCATGAGGGGGATGGCGTCGACGATGGCGCGCGTGCGGCGCCGGCCGAGCGCCAGCCCCAGGCCCCACCACACCCAGGCGCCGATGACGGCGCCCGCCGTCGCGGCGAGGATCGCGAGCCACGCGTTCATCTGCCCGTCGTAGGCGAGGAAGCCGGCGGCGGGCAGCACGGCCTCGGACGGGATGGGCGGGATGAACGTCTCGAGCAGGACGGCGGCGCCGACGCCGACCTCGCCGAGCGTGGTCATCAGGCCGAGCACCCAGCCGATGAAGCCGTCGTACCCCTGGGCGGGGTCGGTGGTGGCCGCGACGGCCAAGGCGTGGGCGGCGCCGCTCACGGGGCGGTCCCGGCGCCGGCGCGGTCGAGGGTCGCACGGTCGAGCGCGGCGCGGGTCGCGGCGACCACGTCGGGGTCGGTGACGTCGTAGCCGCTGGTGCCTCCTCCGCCGGGGCCGCCGTCGGCGACCACGGTGCGCTTGGCGGAGAGGTGCACGGCGTGCACGCCGGCCGCGACGAGGGCGGGCACGTCCTCGACGCGGACGCCGCCGCCGGCCATGACCTCGACGCCGAGCTCGCGGCCGCGGCCGGCCAGCGCGGCGAGGACGTCGAGGCCCTCGCCCGCCCGCGCCGCGCCGCCCGAGGTCAGCACGCGCCGCACGCCGGCGGCCGCGAGCGCCTCGAGCACGTCGAGGGGCCGCGCGACCTGGTCGATCGCGCGGTGGAAGGTCACCTCGGAGTCGCCGGCCGCGGCGACGAAGGCCGCGAGGGCTGCGGCGTCGACCTCGCCGTCCGGGGTCATCGCGCCCACGACGACGCCGTCGGCGCCGGCGTCGAGCACGGAGCGGACGTCGCGCACCTGGACGTCGGTCTCCTCGGCGGAGAAGACGAACCCGCCGGGGCGGGGCCGCACGAGGACGTGCACGCCCACGCCGCTGCCGCGCAGCGCGTCGGCGACGGCGGCGACCATGCCCGCGGACGGGGTGAGCCCGCCGGTGCCCGCGAGCGCGGCGCACAGCTCGAGCCGGTCGGCCCCGCCCGCGGCGGCGACGCGCGCTCCGGCGACGTCCTGCACGGCGATCTCGAGGGCGACGGGCCCGGGGCCGGGGGTGGGTGCGGTCGACGAGGCGGCAGTCACGGCGGCGAGTCTACGGGGGCCCGCGTGGCGGCGGCCGGGGTGACCTGTGACGGGACGGTGCGCGTCGCCGAGGACGGGACCCGGTGACGGGGCGGCTCGTCGTCGTCGCCGGGTGGCAGGATCGCCGCGTGCCCTCCTACCGCGTGACGCTCGGCGTCGGCCTCCTGCAACCCGGGGTTGACCCGGCGGACGTGCTGCCGGCCGCGGCCGCCGCGGCCCGCGACCTCGTGACCGTCGAGTCGTTCGACGTCGGGGTGGTGCGCGGACGGGCGCGCGTGACGGTGCGCTTCACGGCGGACGACGACGCGGCCGCGCACCGGGTGGCGGACGCCGTGCACGACCGGGTCGACGCGCTGGCCGACACGTTCGGCGCGGTGCTCACGCGCCGGTGGGGCAACCGCTGGCAGCCCGCCTGACGGTGTTGATGGACGGGGCCCCACGGCACGGGCGAGCCCGCCGGCCCGTGGAGGCGGCGGGCTCGTCGGCCGGGCGGCACGGGGCCGGCCGGGGCTCACTGGCCGAACGACTCCAGCAGGGTCCGTCGCTCCGCGTCGGTGAGGTTGGTGCTGACCAGGGTCGCGTCGATGCCGTGCAGGCGCTCCCCCAGACGGTCGGGGTCGATCGGCTCGGTCACGATGAACAGCGCCGACGTGCCGGGCACGATCTCCGCCTTCATCTTCTCGAGGTCCTTCGCCGTGATGCCGACGTCGGACAGCGAGCGCGTGATGCCGGCGATCACCGCGCCCGCGGCCGCCCCCAGGACCGGCAGGAAGAACAGCGCGCCGAGCAGGAGTCCCCAGACGGCGCCCCAGCCGGTGGCCTTGGCCGTGTCGTCGTGCGAGCCGTGGGTGTCGGGCTTCTTCGCACCCTCCGGCCAGCTCACCACGGCGTGGTCGACGATCTTCACCAGGCCGTCGGCCTCGCCGCCCTTGACGGCCTTGAAGGCGCGGTCGGCCGCGCCCGGGTCGTCGAACTTCCAGACCGTGAAATTCGCCATGCGTCCCTCTCCTCCGCCAGGCCGGGTCCGTCCCCGGCTGGTGGTCATCCTGGCAGCGTGAACAGGCCGCGCAACCGGGCCGGGCGGTCAGTACCGTTGGACCCATGACCTCCTCCCCCGTCGATCCCACCACCACGACCTCCTGGGGCGACCTCTACGCCCACTACCAGGAGTTCCGGGGCGACCTGCGCGGCTGGTTCGCCGCCGACCCGGGCCGCGCCGAGCGCATGACCCACGTCGCGGGCGACCTGCACGTCGACCTGTCGAAGAACCTCGCGACGGACGAGACCCTGGACCTGCTGGTCCGGCTCGCCCACGACGTGCACCTGCCGGAGCGCATCGAGGCGATGTTCACCGGCGAGCACATCAACGTGACGGAGGACCGCGCCGTGCTGCACACGGCGCTGCGCCGCGCGCCCGGCACGCAGCCGCCGCTCGTGGTCGACGGGCAGGACGTCGACGCCGACGTGCAGGCCGAGCTCGACAAGCTGAGCGCGTTCGCCGACCAGGTGCGCGACGGGTCGTGGACGGGCGTCACCGGCAAGCCGGTGCGCACGGTGGTGAACATCGGCATCGGCGGCTCCGACCTCGGACCGGTCATGGTCTACGAGGCGCTCAAGCCGTACGGCCGCACCGGCGACGACGCCCTCGAGGCCCGGTTCGTGTCCAACATCGACCCGACGGACGTCGCGCAGAAGACGGCCGGGCTCGACCCGGAGACCACGCTGTTCATCGTGGCCTCGAAGACGTTCGGCACGCTGGAGACGCTGACGAACGCCCGCCTCGCGCGCGCCTGGCTCTGGGAGGGCCTGGTCACGGCCGGCGCCATCGAGGACACGGACGAGGCCCGCCAGGCCGCCGTCGGGAAGCACTTCGTCGCGGTCTCCACGGCGCTCGACAAGGTCGCGGCGTTCGGCATCGACCCGGCCAACGCGTTCGGGTTCTGGGACTGGGTGGGCGGCCGCTACTCGGTGGACTCCGCGATCGGCACGTCGCTGGCGATCGCGTTCGGTCCCGACGTGTTCCGCGACCTCCTCGCCGGCTTCCGCACCGTCGACGAGCACTTCCGGAGCACGCCGTTCGAGTCCAACGTGCCCGTCCTCATGGGGATGCTGAACGTCTGGTACGGCAACTTCCTCGGCGCCCACACGCACGCCGTGCTGCCGTACGCGCAGCAGCTGCACCGCTTCCCGGCCTACCTGCAGCAGCTGACGATGGAGTCGAACGGCAAGTCCGTGCGCTCGGACGGCTCCCCGGTCACGACGCAGACGGGCGAGGTGTTCTGGGGCGAGCCGGGCACCAACGGCCAGCACGCCTTCTACCAGCTCATCCACCAGGGCACGCGCCTCATCCCGGCGGACTTCATCGCCGTCGCGACGCCCGCCTACCCGCTGGCGGACGCCGCCGGCGACGGCAAGGCCGTGGCGCCGGGCGCCGACGTGCACGAGCTGTTCCTCGCAAACTTCTTCGCCCAGACCAAGGCCCTCGCCTTCGGCAAGACGGCGGACGAGGTGCGCGCCGAGGGCACGCCCGAGGAGATCGTCGCCGCGCGCGTCTTCTCCGGGAACCGGCCCACGACGTCGATCGTGGCGCCCGCGCTCACGCCGTCCGTGCTGGGCCAGCTCGTCGCGCTGTACGAGCACATCACGTTCGTGCAGGGCGTGGTGTGGGGCATCGACAGCTTCGACCAGTGGGGCGTGGAGCTGGGCAAGAAGCTCGCCCTCGAGATCGCGCCGGCCGTCTCGGGCGACGACGCCGCGCTCGCCGCGCAGGACTCCTCCACCCAGGCGCTCATCCGCTACTACCGCGAGCACCGCGCCTGACCCTCGCCTCACCAGAAGGTGCCCGGCGGACTACTCGCCGCCGGGCACCTTGTCCTTGACGTCCTCGTAGCCGGCGTGGTTCGGCAGCTCGCTCGGCGCGTAGATCAGCCGGACGACGCCGGTCGGCAGCGCCTCCGAGCGCAGCAGGGTGAGCGGGTAGATCGGCTCGCCCTCGTCGAAGAGCCGCTCGCCGCGGCGGGCGGCGACGGGGTGCACCAGCAGGCGCAGCTCGTCGAGCAGTCCGGCGGCCAGGAGCTGGCGGACGACCGACAGCGAGCCCGGCACGAGGACCTTCTCGACGCCGTCCTCGGCCTTCAGCGCCTCGACGGCGGCCGGCAGGTCGCCCTCCAGCCGCTCCACGTTCCGCCAGCCGAGGTCGGCGTCGCCGCGGGTGGCGACCACCTTGCGCATGTCGCCGAGCCGCTTCGCGAACGACGCGTCGGCCTCGCCGGCCTCCTCCCGCCCGGGCCACGCCCCGGCGAAGCTGTCGTAGGTGACCCGCCCGACCAGGAGCACGTCCGTGCCCTGGTAGTCGTCGTCGACGGCGGCGGCCATGTGGTCGTCGAAGTACGGGAAGTGCCAGGCGGGGTCGATCTCCGCGACCCCGTCGAGCGAGATGAACAGGGTGGACACGACCGTGGTCACGGCACGACCTCCTCGGGGCGGGTTCTAGGATCGAGGGCCATGGCAGCCCTCGACCCGAAGGCCATCCTCGCCGGTCGGCGGCCCGGTCGCCCGCCGGTGGGCGCCATCGTCGTGATCGCGGTGTCGTCGCTGTGCCTGCTCGTGGTCCTCGCGGTGACGGCCGCCGAGGGGCCGACGTTCGCGCAGGGGCTGCTGCTCGCCCTGCTCCCGCTGCCCCTGCTGCTCGCGGGCGTGCTCTCCCTCGACCGGCTCGAGCCGGAGCCGCCCGACGCCCTCGTCCTGTCGTTCCTGTGGGGCGCCGGCGTCGCAGTGCTGCTGGCGATGGTGCTCAACACGGCCGGGCTCACCCTGCTGTGGGCGCCGCTGCTGGGGCCCGAGGAGGGGTTCGTCGTGACGGCGGTGCTCGGGGCGCCGTTCGTCGAGGAGACGCTCAAGGGCCTCGTCCTGGTGGGGATGCTGTGGTTCCGCCGGCACGAGATCGACGGCCCGACCGACGGCATCATCTACGGCTCGATGGTGGGCCTCGGCTTCGCCACCGTGGAGAACATCCACTACTACACGGTCGCCGGCCCGGACGCCCTGGCCGCGACGTTCGTCGCCCGCGGGATCGCGACCCCCCTGGTGCACCCGTTGTGCTCGTCCCTGACCGGCATCGGGGTCGCGACGGCGGCCCTCGCCGCCCCCGGCCTGCGGCGGGCGGTCCCCGTGCTGCTCGGCCTGCTCGGCGCCGTCACGTACCACGCGCTGTGGAACGGGGCCGCGACCCTCCCCGCGGGCGCCACCGTGGCCGTCTACGCGGTGGGCCTCGTCGTCCTGGTGGGCCTGCTCGTCGTCGTGCGTGCCGACCGGGCCCGCACCGTGGCGTCGATCGGCCGGTACCTGCCGCCGTACCGGGCGGCGGGGGTCGTGACCGGGGCGGACGTCGCCATGCTCGCGTCGCTGCCCGCCCGGCGTCGCGCCCGCGACCGGGTGCGCGCCGCCGGCGGGCCGGGCCCGGCCCGCGCCCTGCGCGACTACCAGCAGGCGGCCACCGAGCTCGCCATGCTGCACCGTCGCGCGGAGCGCGGGCTCGTCGACCGACCGGCGTTCGAGCTACGGCGCGAGCCGCTCCTCGTGCTCATGCTCGCGGCGCGGCAGGCTTTCGGCCCGCTCCTGCCCGAGGCGCCGCCCCGCTGAGGCCGAGCATGATCACGCCGCCCACGACGAGGTGCTCCAGCTGGAGCAGCACGACCGCGCCGGCGTTCGCCGCCCCCAGCGGGCCCAGCAGCGAGACCAGCAGCACCGCCCCGCTCACCAGGAGCCAGGCGCGGCGGCCTCCGCCCGGGCGGCGGAGCAGGAGCGCGCGGACCCCCCACCCGCCGAGCGCCGCGGTGAGGCTCGTGGCGATGACCATCGAGATCGTGACCTCGAGGGTCCCCGAGCCGGCCCGCACCTGCGGGTCGACGCCGGCCGGCGTGCCGGCCAGGAAGACCACCGCGCCGGCGAGCACCGCCCCCACGATCACGGACCGCGGGCGGTTCCACCAGGCCCGGTCGCGCCACGAGCGCCCGGCCGGACCGCCGGGGTTCCGGCCCTGCACCGCGCGGCCGCCCGCCGGCCCGGCCGGTCCGTCGGTGTTGCCGGTGACGCTGCTCGTGGTCGTGAAGGTCGTCTGGTGCGTCGTCGTGTCCATGTCGTCCCCTCCTCGGTGCCGGCTCCCTGCCGGTACGACGACCGTCCCGCGGGGCGGGCCCCGCGCGCGCCCTGCCGTCGTCGGTCGTCGTCGCGCCGTCCGACGGGACCACCCCCGACTTTCGTCGGTGTCGCCCGGGGGCCGTGGGCCGTAGCGTCCCGGTCATGACCAGCACCGGCACCACCCCGCACCCCGCCCCGGCCCGGCCCGGCGGCTGGGCGGAGTACGACCCGTGGGCGCCGTCCGACCAGGGCCCGCCGCCCGCCCCGCGCGGGATCCTCGTGGCGGCGTGGGCGCTCGTCGCCGTGCTGACGGCGTTCGCCACCTTCGCCGTCGCGGGCGCGGCACCAGCGCACGACGGGACGGCCTCGATCCTCGTGCCGGCCGGCGTGGACGTCGCCGTCGGGGTCGCTGCGATCGCGCTGGTCCCGCTGCTCTTCACGCGCCGCAGCGTGGTGGCCGCCGTCGCGCTCGCCGTGCTCGCCGCGGTCTCGGGGGCGGCGACACCCGCCTCGACCGTCGGCACGCTGCAGGTGGCGCGCTGGTACCCGGTCCGGACGGCGGCGTGGGTGGCCGGCGCGGGGGTCCTGGGGCACGCCGTCCAGGCGCTGTGGCGGCCGGTGGGCCTGCCGCTCGGCTGGTGGCTGCTGTGCGACGTCGCGGTGCACGCCGCGCTGTTCGGGTGGGGCGCGTACGGGCGCGAGCGCGCCCTCGTCCTGTGGTCCCTGCGCGATCGGGCGCGCCGGGCCGAGGCGGCGCAGGAGCAGCGCGTCGCCGAGGCACGGACCGCCGAGCGCACCCGCATCGCCCGCGAGATGCACGACACCCTCGCGCACCGCCTGTCCCTCCTGGCCGCCACGGCCGGCGCGATGGAGTACCGGCCCGACGCCGACCCGGCGCAGCTCGCGGCGGCCGCGGGCCGCGTGCGGGCGGGCGTGAGCGACGCCCTGGAGGACCTGCGGCAGGTGATCCGGCTGCTGCGGGCCGGCCCCGACGACCTCGGGCCCGTGCCCGGCCTCGACGACGTCCGGCGGCTCGTCGAGGACTCCCGCGCCGCCGGCACCACGGTCGCCTTCGAGCGCACGGGTTCCACCGCGCCCGACGACGCGCCGCCCGCCGCCGTCGCGACGGCCGTGTTCCGCGTGGTGCAGGAGGGGCTCACCAACGCCCGCCGGCACGCGCCCGGCTCGGCCGTGCGGGTGACGGTCGCGACGGCGCCCGGCGAGGTGCGGGTCCGCGTGGCCGACGACGGCGCCCGGCCGGGCAGCACGCCCCCGGTGGGCGAGGGGACGGGCACCGGGCTCGTCGGGCTGCGCGAGCGGGCCACGCTGCTGGGCGGCACGCTCTCCACGGGTCCCGACGGGTCGCGCGGCTTCGCGGTGGAGGCATGGCTACCGTGGGACGCGTGACGACGCTCCCCGGCACCGAACCCGCCGGCACCGACCCTGCCAGCACCGACCCTGCCGGCACCGACCCCACCGGCACCGACGACCCGGGGACGGTCGTCCGGCTCGTGCTCGTGGACGACGACGCGCTGGTGCGGGCGGGCCTGCGGCTCATGCTCGACGGCGCGCACGGCATGCGCGTGGTGGCGGAGGCCGCCGACGGGGCGGACGTGCCCGGCGTCCTGGACGCGCACCCGGCCGACGTCGTCCTCATGGACCTGCGCATGCCGGGCGTCGACGGCGTCACCGCGACCCGCCGGGTGCGGGCCCGCCCGTCGCCGCCGGCCGTCGTCGTGCTGACCACGTTCGACACCGCCGAGGAGGTGGGTGGCGCGCTGCGCGCGGGGGCCGCGGGCTACCTGCTCAAGGACATGCCGCCCGCCCGCATCGCCGCGGCCGTGCGCGCGGCCGCGGCGGGCGAGCCGGTGCTGGCGCCCGACGTCGCGCGGCGGCTCATGCAGGCCGTCGCCGGGTCGGACGGCGCGCGCGACCGCGCCCGCGCCGCGCTGGACGCGCTCACCGCTCGCGAGCGGGACGTCGCCGTCGAGCTCGGCCGCGGCGCGTCGAACGCCGACATCGCGGCGCGCCTGTACCTCAGCGTCCCCACGGTGAAGGCGCACGTGTCGAGCGTGCTGGAGAAGCTCGGGCTGGAGAACCGCACGCAGGTCGCCCTGCTCGTGCACGACGCCGGCGAGGCGTAGGGCTCAGCCGGCGGCGGGCACCGCCTCGCCCGGGCAGCCGAGCGGCTCCGCCGCCGTCACCGTGTCCGGGCACGACCGGTAGGTCCAGATCCGCTCGCCGAACGTGTCCTGCGTGCCGTCGACGTAGATCTCGAGCCCGTCGATCCCCGGCCCGACGCGGTGGTACTCCACGATCGGGTCCCCCTCGACCGTCAGGGACCGCACGAGGAGCTCGGCCCCCTCGCCGCGTGCCGACGCCGCGTCGAGGCAGGCGAACGCCTCGGTCAGCTCCGCCTTCGGCTCGCCCTCCCCGAGGTCGGGGCGTGCGGTCACCTCGCCACACGACGGGAGCGGCTCGCGGGCGGCGAAGGCGTCCTCGCCGTTCCCCGGGCCGCACGCGCCCAGCAGCGCGAGGCACGGCACGCACCACGCCACCGCGCGGCGCCCTCGCGGGGAGTCAGACCACGTCATGCCCCGATGATGTCGTCACCGTGGCGGTCCTTGCACCGGCCGCACCGGGCGTGTCCGGGGAGCCTGGCGCGTCGTCGGGCGCGAGGCCGAGGAACTCCGCCACCCGCGTGCTGGCGGGCGCGCGCAGCAGCACGTCCGGCGCGTCCACCTGCAGCAGCCGGCCGGCGTCCATGACGGCCACGCGGTCGGCGACGGTGAACGCCTCGTCGTGGTCGTGCGTGACGAACACGGCGGTAGTGCCGGTGGACTTCAGGGTGTCGCGGACGTCGACGGCGAGCCGCTCGCGCAGCCGGCGGTCCAGGGCCGACAGCGGCTCGTCGAGCAGCAGCAGCCGCGGCCGCGGGGCCAGCGCGCGGGCGAGCGCGACGCGTTGCTTCTCCCCGCCGGACAGCGTCGCCACGGACCGTCGCGCGTAGCCGGCGAGCCCGACGTCGTCGAGCAGCTCGGCCACCCGGGCGGCACGCTCGGCCCGCGGCAGGCTCTGCGTCTCGAGCCCGTAGGCCACGTTGCGGCCCACGTCGCGGTGCGGGAAGAGCTGCCCGTCCTGGAAGAGCAGGCCGAAGCCGCGGCGGTGCACGGGGACGCCCGCGAGGTCGGCGCCGTCGAAGGCGACGGTGCCGCCGGCCAGCGGCTCCAGCCCGGCGACGGCGCGCAGCAGCGACGACTTGCCGCAGCCGCTCGGCCCCAGCAACGCCACGATCTCGCCGGCCGCGACGTCGATGGTGACGCCGTCGACGGCCACCGATCCCGGCCGGCGGCGCGTGGCCCCGTACCGGACGACGGCGTCCGTGACGGCGAGCCCCTCCTGGCGGTCGTGCCCCATCAGAACTCCCCTCCCGGCCGGTCGCCCCGCAGGCGCTCGGCCACCATCATGACGGTCGCGGTGAGCACGGCCAGCACCACGGACGCCGCGAGCGCCATCCCGTAGTTCTCGGCCCCGGGCCGCCCGATCAGCCGGAAGATCACCACCGGCAGCGTGGCCGTGTCGGGGCGGGCGAGGAACGACGTCGCGCCGAACTCCCCCAGCGAGACGGCGAACGCGAACCCGATCGCGAGCCCGAGCGACCGCGCGCCCAGCGGCCCGTCGACGGTGCGCAGCACCCGACCGGGGGCGGCGCCCAGCGCGGCCGCGGCCTCGCGCAGGCGCGGGTCGACGGCGCGCAGCACCGGCAGGATCGTGCGCACCACGAGCGGGATCGCCACGACGGCCTGCGCGATCGGCACGAGCGCGCCGGAGGTGCGCAGGTCGACGTCGAGGCCCAGCGGCCGGTCCAGCGTGATGAGGAAGCCGAACCCGACGGTCACGGCGGACACGCCGAGCGGCAGCATGAACGCGGCGTCGAGCACCCCGACGGCCCGCCGCAGGCCCGCCCGGCGTGGCCGCCGGGACACGACGAGGGCCACGAGCCCTCCCACGACGACGGCGATCGCGGCGGCCCAGGCGGCGGTGCGCAGCGAGTTCCCGAGCGCCTCCCACACCGTGACCGTGAGGGCGTTGCGCCCGCCGGTGGTGCCGAGCGCCGCGTAGTTGGCGAGGCTCCAGGACCCGTCGGGGGCGTGCAGGGAGCGGGTGACCAGGCCGGCCATCGGCAGCACGAGCAGGCCCGCCACCACGACGAGCGTCACGAGCGCGGGCACGACGTCCGAGCCGTCGGCGCCCGCGCGCAGGCGCATCCGGTGCGTGGAGACGCGGTCGCTGGTGAGGTGCAGCGCGCGCTCCCGGCGGGCCCGGGCGCGGGAGCTGACCGCCAGGGCGGCCCCCACCACGACGAGCTGCAGCACCGACAGCACGGCCGCGGAGCGCAGGTCCAGGAACTGGGTGGTGCGGGTCCAGATCTCCGTCTCGATGGTGCCGTAGCGCAGGCCGCCCAGGACGAGGACGACGCCGAACGCCGTCGCGCAGAACAGGAAAACGACCGCGGCTGCCGACGCGATCGCCGGCCCGAGGGCGGGCAGCGTCACGGTGCGGAAGGCGCGCCAGGGCGTGGCGCCCAGCGCCCGGGCCGCCTGCTCGGCGCGCGGGTCCAGGCGCTCCCACATGCCGCCGACGGTGCGCACCACGACGGCGTAGTTGAAGAACACCAGCGCCAGCACGATGCCGGCGAAGCTCTCCTCCAGGTGCGCCCAGCCGAGCAGGCCGCCGGGCGCGAACAGCGCACGGAACGCGACGCCCACGACCACGCTGGGCAGCACGAACGGCACCGTCACCAGCCCCCGCACCAGCGTGCGGCCGGGGAACCGGCACCGGTACAGCACGTACGCGCCGGGCAGGCCGAGCAGCACGGACAGCACCGTGCCGGTGACGGCCTGCGCCAGCGTCTGCCCGACGATCCGCCACGTGCGCGGCTGGGACAGCACCTCCGCGAACCCGGACAGGTCGAGCTCCCGGCCCGCGGGGGTGTCGGTGAAGAAACCCTGCACGACGAGCGAAGTCACCGGCCAGGCGAAGAAGATCGCGAGGAAGCCCAGCGGGAGCACGACGGCGGCACCCCACCCCAACCAGGCGCCCCAGCGGTCCGCGCGCCATCGATCCGCGCGCCATCGATCCGCACGCGACCGCGCCGCCCCGGGGGCCGGGCTGGCGGTGGGGCGGGCGGCTCGGAGCACGGGGCGCGTCAACCGACGACCGTCGCCGTCCACTGCTCGATCCACTCGTCACGGTGCGCGGCCACGTCGGCGGGAGCCACCTCGAAGGGCTTGTCGGCCAGCGGGGCGAACTTCTGCCAGTCCGCGGGCAGCTCCACGTCCGGGTCGGCCGGGTACATGTACATCTGCCCGGGCACGTCCGCCTGGAAGGCCTCCGAGGTGAGGAAGTCGACGAGCTTCTGCGCGCCCTCGGGGTTCGCGGCGCCCGTGAGCACGCCCGCGTACTCGACCTGCCGGAAGCAGGTGTCGAGCATCGCGCTCGTGGTGGAGGTCTTCCCGTCGTCGCTCACCGTGAACGCCGGGGACGTCGCGTACGAGAGCGCGATCGGCCGCTCGCCGCCCTCGCCCGCGCCGGAGAAGTCCACGTAGTACGCGTCCTCCCACGACTCGGCCACCTTGACGCCGTTGGCGCGCAGGTCGGACCAGTAGCCCTGCCAGCCGTCGTCGCCGAACGCCCCGATCGTCGCGAGCAGGAACGCGAGGCCCGGCGACGACGTCGCGGGGTTGGTCACGACGGTCAGGTCCTTGTACGCCGGCTTCGCGAGATCCTCCAGCGTGGCCGGCGGCGTGACGTCGTGCTTCTCGAACCAGCCGTCGTCGAGGTTCATGCACACGTCGCCCACGTCGACGGGCGTCAGCGTGCCGTCGAGGTCGTCCGGCGCGTACGCCGCCACCCGCGGGTCCAGGTCGGCGGGCTGGTACGGCTCGAAGACCCCCGCGTCCACGGCCCGCGACGCGTACGTGTTGTCCACGCCGAAGACGACGTCGCCCAGCGGCGCGTCCTTGGTGAGCACGAGCTGGTTCACCAGCGTGCCCGCGTCGCCGGGGGCCACCTGCTTCACGGTGAGGCCGGACTCCTTCTCGAACGCGGCCAGCACGTCGTCGGAGACGGCGAACGAGTCGTGCGTGACGAGCGTGACGGCGTCCGACGCGCTCGCCGCGTCGTCCGGCGCGCTCCCGTCTCCGCACGCCGCCAGCAGCGGCAGCAGGGCGACGGCGGCGACGACGGCGACGACGGCGACGCCCGCCGCGGCCGTCGCCCGGCGGCGCCTGGTCGGGTGCTGCGTGGTCCTGCGGGTCATGCTGTCCTCCTCAGGGTGCGAGAAGGGGGTCCTGCGAGCACCCGGCACCGTCGTGGTGCGGCCGTCCCGCAGGGAACGAGATTCCCGACTTCCTCCACCGGTGCTAACCGGGTCAGGTTCGAGGGTCTGCGGCGTTCCGCACTCTCAGCGCCGGCGGGCGCTCCCCTGTCGTATCACCACGAGCCTACACACCGGCGCCGCGCTACCGTGGTCCCGTCCGCGGCGCCCTGGTGTGACATGCCTGACGTGCCACGACGCTCGTGGGCACGCACGCGACGACGCACCGGCCATGCCGGGGACCGACCGAGGGAGAGCACGTGACGGACACCGAGCAGCCGCTGGGCGTGAAGGTCGGCACGGTGGTGCTGACGATCGCCGCCGGATGGGTCGCACAGAAGCTGATCGGGGTGGTGTGGGAGAAGGCGACCGGCAACGTCGCCCCCACCAACGTGGACGACGACGAGATCTCCATCGTCCAGGCCGTGACCTTCGCGGCCGTCTCCGGGGGCGTCGCCGTCCTCGCGAAGCGCCTCGCGCGTCGGGGCGCCGTGCGCGCGGCCGCCCGCTTCATCCCCAGCCACTGAGCATCACCCGCCGTTGAGCATCATCGGCTACTGAGCGCCGTCGGCCCGGGCTCGCATCGCGCGGGCCCGGGC